>DASZZG010000022.1:0-14218 GCA_035543355.1 Solirubrobacteraceae bacterium
CCTGGCATCCGTCGGCCTCGCCGTGGCGCTCGCTGGGTGGACCCGTCTGCAACCGGGGCGGGCACGCAAGTTGGCGGTCGGACTGGCGCTCGCGGCAATCGCAGTGATCGGCTGGAAGGCGCCGAAGTTCCACAAGGACTACCACCGCCTCGGCCTCGTGACGGACTACGTCAACGCCCAGCACTCCAAGCTGAAGGCCCTGCTCGACGATCCGCGGGTGCGCGCGAACCTGCGTTCATGCCACCCCCTCACGACGCCGACGCACAACGCGGTCCCGATCGTCCGCCTGGTGACCGGACTCAGCCGGCCCGAGGTCAAGCCGTCAACCGCGCAGCGCAAGGACTCGCCGCCGACCCAAGGCGATCAGCTGATCGCGAAGCATCTGAGCACGGACCGCCCGCCCAAGCTCACCCAGGCTTTCACCGCTCCCAGCAGCGACCTGTCCACTCCACGGCCGTGGACCAGCCGGCGCCTGCCGGGGTTCTTCATCGTCCCGGGCGGAAACGCGCGCTGGAAGCTGTACTCGACCTGTGTCCGGCCGCGGCCGGCGGCGGCGAGTTCCCCGCGACGTTAGATCATCCTTGGAAGCGAGACCCTGTGAACTTGACGGCCGTCAATTGGACCCTCCATAACCGGGTCAAGTGACGTTTCGTCCCACCGGGTCCCGATTTCCGGGGCCGCGGTTTTCGCCCGCGAAGAAGCGAGCAGGGGCCACGGCCATCAGCGGCGCATGGAGGGCTGCCTTACGCGTCGGTGTCTGACTCGCCGGCGACGATCGAGATCGTCCGGCCGCGCCTGCCGCGCGTGAACTGCACGATTCCCGGTCGCGCGGCGAAAATCGTGTCGTCCTTGCCGATCCCGACGCCATCGCCGGGGCGAAAGCGCGTGCCACGCTGGCGCACGATGATCTCCCCGCCGCTGACCGTTTGGCCGGCGAAGACCTTTACGCCCAGACGCTGCGCGTTCGAGTCGCGCCCGTTGCGCGACGAGCCGAGGCCCTTCTTGTGCGCCATGCGTCAGTCCTCCTTGTCGGCCGCAGCCGGCTTGGGGTCGCTCTTGGTGCTGGCCCGCTTCGCGGGCGCCTTCGGCTTCGCGGCCGCCGTCTTCGGCTTCGCGGCCGCTGCCTTCGGCTTCGCGGCTACCGGCTTCGGCTTCGCGGCGGCGCCCGTCGGCTTGGCGTCAGCGTCCGTCGGCTTGGCGTCAGCGTCCTTCGGCGTCGCCGTTGCCTTCGGCTTCGCGGCGGCCCCCGTCGCCTTGATCTCGGTCACCTCGAGCCGCGTCAACTCCTGGCGGTGTCCCGTGCGCCGTTTGTAGCCCCGCTTGGGCCGGTACTTGAAGACGCGCAACTTGGGGCCGCGCTCGTGTCCGAGCACAGTCGCCTGCACGCTCACGCGCTGGAGCTCGGCGCCGTCGAGCAACTTGTCATCGCCCCGGTAAAGCAGCGGCTCGAGCGCCACCTTCGCGCCAGCTTCCGCGGGCAGGCGCTCGACGAGCAGGGATTGCCCCTGCTCGACGCGGTACTGCTTTCCGCCTGTTTTGACGATCGCGTACATGGTTTTGAGTCGCCGGGCGCTACTCGCTCGGCGACGAGGAGTCAGCTGTTTCGCGCGGCCGACGCCGGCCGCCGCGGCGGCCACGCCGGCGAGCGGGCGATTTTACGGCATCCTCGCCATCCTTCGGATCCGGGTCCACGGCGTCGGGGCCCTGATCGCCGCCGTCGGGGCCCGAATCCCCGTCGACCAGACGGGCGACCGCCGCCGTGCGGCCGACCTCCTGGATCGAAACCAACCGCTTCTGACCCACGTAGGGACCGCCGCCGCTGACCGAGATGATGTAGCCGTCGATCTTCGCCACCGCGTCGTCGACCGCATACATGTGCGGCTCGACTATCGTCACCAGGACCTCGTCGCCGACGCTGAACGGCAGCGCGCGCTGCTCCACCTCGTCGCGCGTCCCCTCCATCGTCACGGCAAAGAAGTCGAGCGGAAGCCCCTCCGTGCCCTCGAAGTGGAAGCGCTTGCCCGTTCGCTCCTCGAGCGCCGCAAGCATGCGCGCGCCGTTGCCCGTGAACTCGCTCGAAACCCGCGGGTGCAGTCGCACCAGGAAGGCCTCGCAGTCGGGCTTGGTCTTGGCCAGGTCGCGCAGGCGCCGCTCAACGTCGATCGCGATCGTCTCCTCGGACCGGATAACGCCCTCGCCGTCGCAGGTCGGGCAGGGGCGCGTCATGATCTCGCGCACGCCTTCGGTGACATTCTGGCGCGTCATCTCGACCAACCCGAGCGGCGAGATCTCGGCGGTGAACGTCTTCGTGCGGTCCTCGTCGAGCGACTTGCGCAGCGTCTTGAGCACGGCGTCGCGGTTGCGCGCTCGCGCCATGTCGATGAAGTCGATCACGATGATCCCCCCGATGTCTCGCAGGCGCAGTTGGCGCACCACCTCCTCGGCCGCCTCGAGGTTGGTCTTGGTGATCGTGTCCTCCAGCCGAGCGCCGCGGCCGCGGCCGATGAAGGACCCGGTGTTGACGTCGATGACGGTCAGCGCCTCGGCATAGTCGATCATCAGGTAGCCGCCGCTCGGCAGGTCGATGCGTCGCGAGAGAGTTCCGGCGAGCACCTCCTCGATCCCGTAGCGGTCGAACAGCGGGGTCTCCTCGTCGTAGAGCTCGACCCGATCCACAAGCTCGGGCGCGAGCCGCTCGAAGAAAGAGACGAGGCGACGATGCTGCTTGGGGTCGTCGACGATCGCGCGCTCGAAGTGGGCCGAGAAGATGTCACGCACGACGCGCACGGAGAGGTCCGCCTCCTGGAACACCATCGCCGGGGCCTTGCACTCCTTCACCCGTCGCTGCAGGACCTCGTGCAGCTTGTCGAGATACAGCAGCTCGCGTTCGAAGTCGGCGCGCTGGGCGCCGTGAGCGGCTGTCCGCACGATCGCTCCGCCCCCCCGCAGATCGAGGTTCTTGACCTGGCGCCGCAGCCGCTCGCGCTCTGCGTCCTCGAGCCGGCGCGAAACCCCGACGCCCTCGCCGTTGGGCGCATAGACCATGTAGCGCCCCGCGATCGACAACTCCATCGACAGCCGCGCGCCCTTGGTCTTGAGCGGGTCCTTGACCACCTGCACCACCACTTCCTGGCCGGGCTTGAGCAACTCGGTGATCCGCCTGCCGCCGCCGGCGCCGCGACGGCGCGGCGTCTCCACTCCCGGCAGGACGATCTCGTCCGCGTGCAGGAAGCCGTTCTTCTCCAACCCGATGTCGACGAACGCCGCCTCAAGACCGGCAAGGACGTTGTCCACCCGGCCCTTGTAGATGTTGCCGACGATCGATCGAGCGCCGCGGCGCTCCAGGTACAGCTCGGCTACGAGGTAGCCGGCGGCGGGATTCTTGGGCTTGCGGCCGGGTTTAGCCCCCGCCTTCGCCGATGGATCTCCCGGCGCTTCTAGCAGCGCGACGCGCGTCTCTTCGCGGTCGACGCTTACAAGTACTTGTTTTTTCACTGAAGGTCATTCCTTTAGGGTTGTCCCGCCGGCGTATGTGTTGCGCGAGCGGGCGCATTAGAAGGGAAGGGCGGCGCGGCCTTTGGCGGCGGCCGCCGCACGCGCCTGAACATGAATCGATTGCAGCAGCCCGAGGGCCAAGAAGGTTACGAGCACCGACGAGCCGCCATAGCTCATCAGCGGCAGGGGCACGCCGGTGATCGGCATGATCCCGACGGTCATTCCTACGTTGTCGAAGACCTCCCACAAGAGCATCGCGACGATCCCGCCCGCCACGACCGCGCCGTAAAGGTTCTTGGCCATCGTGACAATCCGCAGACCGCGCCAGATCATCATCGCGAATAGGGACAGGACGAGCGCCGCACCAACGAAGCCGAACTGCTCGCCGACGACCGCGAAGATGAAGTCGGTGTGGTGCTCGGGCAGGAACTTGAGCTTGGTCTGCGTGGCATGCGCAGCGCCCCGGCCTGTCTTCTGACCTGAGCCGATCGCAATTCGTGACTGGTTCTGCTGGTAACCCTGGTCGCGCGGGTTGTCCGACGGGTTCATGAATGCCGTGAGACGCCTCGTCTGGTAGGGCTTGAGCACGTGCACCCCAGCCGCCGGGGCAGCGACGAAGACGAGCGACAGCGCGATCGCGGCCAGCACGAACAGGGCGGCAAAATGCCGGAACGAGGTGCCGGCGGTGAACAGCACCGCCAGCGCGACGACGATGTAGACGATGCCTGAGCCGAGGTCCGGCTGGGCGAACACGAGCAGGCACGGGATCAGCGCCATCAGCATCACTCGCGCGGTCGTGTCACGTTCGTCGAGCCGGCGCACGCGGTCGACGACGAACGCCGCCAGCGCCAGAATCAGCACCAGCTTTGCCAGCTCGGACGGCTGGAACCTGACGAACGGGAAGTCGATCCAGCGCTTTGACCCGCGGGTGACGTTGCCGAGCGCGAAGACGACGAGGATCGACGACACGACAAAGCCGTACAGGCCGTACTTGAGCTCGCGCAGGCGCGAGTAGTCGACACGACTTGCCGCCAGCATCAACGCGAAACCGATCCCGGCGTACACCGCCTGACGGATCAGGAAGTGCTGCGGCTGACCTGGGACGTCGTCGTGCGTGGCCGAGGCGATCGTGACGAGCGAGCACGCGACGAGCCCGACCGCCGAGAGCAGCAAGACGACGTCGAGGCGCATCGCCGCCCGATCCGGAGGGCGGATCGCATCGTCGAGCGAGCGGGTGATCGCGGTGTCGTTCATCGGGTGCGGGACTGGCCGGTCACGAACTTCTTCTTGATGCCAAACCACTGCGAGAGGATCAGGCGCGCTGCCGGCGCCGCCGCCTGCGCGCCGAAGCCTCCCCGCTCGATCGTAACGGCGACGACGACCGGGCGCCGCCCGTCGGGCACATAGCAGACGTACCAGGATTGGTCACCCTGGCCGGCGCGCTGCGCGGTCCCGGTCTTGCCGAAGACCTTTCGCGGGAAGCCCTTGAAGACGTCCGCGGAAGTGCCGCCAGGCGCCGAGGCCGCGAGATGCAGCCCGTCGAGGATCGCCTGGCGGTTGGCGTCGGAGATGTGCACCTTGCGGCTGGCCCCCGGGTCGATGCGCTGCAGCGCGCGCCCGACCGCATCCTCGACGTCGAGGCCGACGTGCGGCGTGACGACCCTGCCGCCGTTGGCGACGGCGGAATAGGCGACCGCCATCTGCAGCGGTGTCGCCTGCAGGTCACCCTGGCCGACGGCGAGGTTGACGTTGTCGCCGGTCGACCAGGGACGGTCAGTCTGATGCTTGCGAAACAGCCGGTCGCGCCAGGCCGGTGTCGGCAGCAGCCCCTTGAACTCGCCCGGCAGGTCGATCCCGGTTTGCCGGCCGATGCCGAGCCGGCGCGACCAGGTCTGCAGCGGCTCGCCGTGCACGCCGTTGAGCTGAGCGCCCATCTTGTAGAAGTACACGTCGGAGGAGACCTGCAGCGCCTGGCGCAGCGCGACCGACCCGTGCGCGGCGCCGCCAGCGTTCTTGAAGGTGATGTTGCCGATCTTGACGCTTCCGGGGTCGTCGATCACGGTGCTCGGCGTGATGATCCGGCTTTGCAGCGCGGCCGTGGCGGTGATCACCTTGTACGTCGAGCCGGTCGGATAGAGGCCGGCGATCGCGCGGTTGTACAGCGGCGCGCCATTCGCCTTCGAGTTCAGCTGCTTGAACAACCTCGTGCTGACGGGCTTGGAGAAGAGGTTGGGGTCGAAGGTGGGCGTGGAGCCGAGCGCCAGCACCTCGCCATTGCGCGGATCGAGCGCGACGAAGGCTCCCGGCAGGCCGCCGCCGGCATCCTTGAGCGCCTGCTGGCCCGCCTTCTGGAGGTCCAGGTCGATCGAGAGCTTGAGCTGCTGCCCCTGGTGCGGCGCCACCACCTGGAGCTCCCCCTTCGGCTGTCCGAGCGCGTCGACCTGGACGCGCGTCGCGCCGTCGCGACCGCGCAGGTAGCGGTCGTAGACGTTCTCGATTCCTCCCTGGCCGACGATCGTGCCCTGGGGGACGCCGCGGAAGCGTGCGAGCTTGAGCTGGGGTGGCGAGATCTCGCCCACGGTGCCGAAGAGGTGCGCCGCTAGATCGCGGTGCGGATAGTGGCGAACGAACAGCGGCCGCGCCGTGACGCCCGGGAACTGGTCGCGGCGTTCGAACAGGTAGGTGTAGATCGCACGCGTGGCATCGGTCTTCAGCGTCACGTTGGAGTAGGGCAGCAGCTTGCGCTGGCGCTTGATCTCGCGCCCGATCCTGCCGACCGGGATCTTCAGCACCGAAGCGAGCTTGTGGAACAAGATCGCGCGCTGGGGGCCGTCGGGCGGCAGCTTTTGCGGATCGACCTGGACGCCGATCCCGACCCGGTTGTCGACGAGGATCGTGCCGTTGCGATCGACGACGTAGCCGCGCGGCGACTGCACGCGGATCTCGCGCAGCTGATTGCCCATCGCCTGGGCCAGGTACTTGTCGCCCGACAGCACCTGAAGGAACCACAGGCGGAAGAAGATGATCGCGAACAGCGTCAGCGCGACGCCGCCGAAGATCGCGACGCGCAGTGCAAGCTCCGGCGTGATCGGCGGACGGCGCTCCTCGTAGAGTTGGATCATCGGCGTGCCGTCATCCGCGGCTGATCGGGCTGAGGCCGCCGGTCGTGTACGCGCGGCGCCGGCGCCGGCGCGGGTCATATGGCAGCAGCGGCTCGAGCAGGCGTCGCACACCCGCGTAGATCGGGATCGCGAGCACGACGTTGACAATCACGGTCAGCAGAATCTGGCGCAACAGCGACAGCCCGTCGGGCGCCTTGGCCCCGAGCAGGAACAGCATTACCGAGAGCCCCACCTGGTAGATCGCGGTCGCGGCCGCCCCCACCGCCACCGGGATCAGCGCGTGCGCGGGATCGCGCAGCTCGCGCAGCCGTCCGGCGCCGTAGCCGATGCCTACGTAGATCAGCGACGACAGGCCAAGTGTCTGCAGCAGCGCCAGGTCGACGAGCAGACCTGTCGCGAAGCCCATCACCGAACCGGCTATCGAGCCGGCGAGCAGGCCGACCGACATCACGATCAGCGGCAGGAGGTCGGCGGTCACGCCGAGCAGCGACACCTGCGAGACGGCCGCCGTCTGAACCAGAACCGTCACCAAGGCGAGCAAGGAGAGTCGCACTCCGTATTGCACGATCACGGCGTTCACGGAAGCTGGGCGCTCGGCTTGCCGGCCCGCGCCGGGCCGCTCTGGTTGCGCGCCACCAGCGACGGCGGCGCCTTGGGGCGAGTGAGAACCTGCACGAATGTGAACCGGCGCACGTCGGCGTAGGGGCGGATGTGCACGCGCTGGTAGAGGCTCACCTCCTGCTGATCGACCTTCGTGACGACGCCGATCGGAATGTCCGGCGGAAAGAGCGACTCGAGCCGCCCGGAGCGACTGCCCGCGGTTACGACCGGCTGCCCGGCGTGGATGCGGCTGGAGCGCGAGACGAAGTCGAGCAGCAGATCGTTCGGATTGCCCACGGCCGGCTCGACGATCCCCGACACTCCCGTGTTCGGCACCTGCGCCGAGATGCCGCTCGACTGGTCGGTCACCAGCGTGACCAGCGACGCGTCACCGGTCACGGAGGTGATCTTGCCGACCACGCCATCGCCTGTTACCACCGGGTCGTTGACGTGAACGCCGTCGTTCGAGCCCTTGTCGACGTTGATAGTCGCGTACCAGACGGTCGGGGAACGCGCGATCACGCGCGCGGCCTTGGCCTTATACGCGGCCAGTCCGTTCTTCTGGTCGAGCGCGACCATCGACTTCAGCTCGGCGATCTGGCGATCTTCCACCTGCTTGCCGATCGCCTCCATCCGCAGTTGAGCGTTCTCCTTGCGCAGGGCGTTACGTTCCTTCTTCGCGTGCAGCGTGTCGCCGAACCAGCCGAAGAGGTCGCGGGCCGGCTTGAGCGCGCGGCTTGCTCCATCCTCCAGCGGCGCCAACACCTCGAGCACGCCGCGCTGAATCGCGCGCAGCGGGCCACCGGCCGACTCGCCGAAGTAGGCCGTCAGCAGCAGCAGTGAGAGGCCGACGAGCGAGACGAGCACTGCCCGTCGTCTGCGGACCTTCTTGTCATACACGGGAAGGAAGTCTCCAAGGTCTATCTAAGTTTGGCTAGCGCCTGCGGCGGTTGCGCGAGTTTTTGCTCGAGCGGTGGATCGTCTCGAACTCCTCGAGCGACCGACCCGAGCCGACGGCGACGCAGGTCAGCGGCGATTCGGCGAGATGCGCCGGCATCTGCGTCTCGTCGCGCAGACGATCGGCGAGGCCTTGCAGCAGCGCCCCGCCGCCCGCGAGCATGATGCCTCGGTCCATGATGTCCGACGCCAGTTCGGGTGGCGTGCGGTCGAGCGTCTCCTTGACGGCGTCGATGATCATCCCGACCGGCTCGTCGAGCGCATTGCGAATTTCCTCGCTGGTGAGGACGACAGTCTTAGGCAGGCCGGAAACCATGTCACGGCCGCGGATCTCCGCCTGCACCTCCTCGTGCATCGGGAAGGCGGACCCGACCTCGAGCTTGATCTCCTCGGCCGTCTGCTGGCCGATCAGCAGCTTGTACTCGCGCTTGACGTAGTTGACGATCGCGTCGTCGAGCTCGTCGCCGCCGATGCGGATCGACTGCGACACGACGATCCCGCCAAGCGAGATCACCGCCACCTCCGAGGTCCCGCCACCGATGTCGACGACCATGCTGCCGGTGGGCTCGCCGACCGGCAGTCCGGCGCCGATCGCGGCCGCCATCGGCTCCTCGATCAGATATGCCTGCCGCGCTCCGGCCGACAGACAGGCCTCCTCGACCGCCCGCTTCTCGACGCCGGTCACTCCCGACGGGACGCAGACGACCACGCGCGGGTGCGCCCAGCGGTTCTGGTGCACCTTCTGGATGAAGTGGCGAAGCATCTCCTCGGTGACCTCGAAGTCGGCGATCACACCGTCCTTGAGCGGCCGGATGGCCTGAATCGTCCCCGGGGTGCGGCCGAGCATCCGCTTGGCCTCGACCCCGACCGCATGCACCTCGCCGCTGCGCGAGTCAACCGCGACAACCGACGGCTCCGACAGCACGATGCCGCGGCCGCGAACGTAGACGAGCGTGTTGGCGGTGCCGAGATCGACCGCCATATCGCGGCCACCAAACCCGGTGAGGTAGCTGAAGAAACCCATGCTGAGGGAACGCCCCGGCCCCGGCGGAGTTACAGGCAGCCGGATGGCTGCGAACCGGCGCCGCGTTCGCGCCGCAGTGTAGCGGACGAGTCCGCAAGGCTGTGCGGCGTGGCACCCTTTCCGCGACGTGAAAACGCTGGAAACGTGGACTATCCGAGGAGCTCTGGCGCGAGGCGCAACAGGCTCGCGACGGGCAGTCCGACGACATTGAAGTAATCGCCCTGGATCGAGCTCACGAGCGCGGCCCCGCGGCCTTGGATCGCATAGCCGCCGGCACGTTCGCGCCATTCCCCGGTCGCGACATACCAGTGGATCTCGCTTGGTCCGAGCGCCCGAAAGCGAACCGAGGTTGTGGCGACCGCGCTGCGCTCTCGCCCGGGACCGCAGAGGCAGATGCCCGACCGCACGGCGTGCACGCGCCCCGCGAGCGCCTTCAGGAATGCGCGGGCCTCGGCTTCGTCGGTCGGCTTGCCGAGAACGCGGCCGGCGAGCGCGACGACGGTGTCGACACCGAGCACGAGGCGATCGTCGTCGGCTGCGAGCGTTGCGGCCACCGCGCGCGCCTTTCGCTGAGCGTTCTCGCGCACCACTGCCTGCGGCTCGCCGTCGCCGCGTTCGCGCACGTCGGCCGGCCGCAGCTCGAACTCGATCCCCAGCTGCTCGAGCAGCGCTCGCCGCTGCGGCGAGCGCGACGCCAGGATCAGAGGTCGCCGAAGAACAGCGCGGCCTCCCGTTCGGCCGACTCCGGCGAATCCGAGCCGTGGACCATGTTCTGGCCGGTCTCGAGCGCGAAGTCGCCGCGGATCGAGCCCGAGACAGCCTCCAGCGGGTTGGTGGCGCCGATCACCTGGCGCGCGGCCGCGATCGCCTCGTGACCCTCGAAAACGACCCCCAGCAACATGCCCGACGTGATGAAGTCCACCAGCTCGCCGAAGAAGGGCTTGTCGGCGTGCTCGGCATAGTGCTGTTCGGCCAGTTCGCGCGACACGTTCAGCGTCTTGCAGGCGACGATCCGCAGGCCCTTGCGCTCGAAGCGCGCCAGGATCTCGCCCGTGAGGCCGCGCGCGAAGGCGTCCGGCTTGATCAGGATCAGGGTCCGTTGCATCTGGATCGGTCGCTGCTCGGCTGGTCGCGGGACCCGGACGCCCTACTCGGGGGCGACCGCCGCCTGCTCCGAGGTGGTCGAACGACGTCGTTTTCGCGCGGGCGCGGGCGGCGGGGCCGTCACGTCGTACTCGCAGAAGGGGCAGACCTTCCAAGTCGGATCGAGCGGCCGCGTGCAATTGGGACAGGGATCGCGCAGCTTGCGCATGCAGTTGGGGCAGCGCAAGTAATCGCGCTCCACGACGTAGTCGCAATGCGCGCACAGCTGGTAGTCCAGCTGGTGCAGGCGCGCCTCGACCGACTGCATCTCGAGCTCGCGCTCGCGCACGTCGTCGAGGAACTCGGGTGGTCGAACGATCATGTAGACGATCGTCCCGACAAATGGGAACAGCGACGCCGCCGTGGCGCAGGCGATCAGCATCGGGTCGGCGATCCGCCGGCGAGCGTCCGCGTACGTCCAGTACACGAGCGCCAGCCAGAGCACCACCAGCACGAGGATCAACAGGTTCACGGCCGTGTTGACCGCCCCGTTGTCGATCCCGAATACACCTAAGACCGCCATTCGGGGGGCGAGTTTACTCAGCGGAGCCGAGGGGGTGTTGGTGGATCGGGAGACCGCTTGGGGCTTCGCCCCTGCGCTCAGGGCTCCGGCACCGCCCGCGAAGCGGGTGGTCGTGCTCCGCTTCGCGGGGTACTGCAGAGCGCTCGCTACGCCGTTCGAGCAGTTAGACGCTCCGCTCATTGGCCGCTTGGCGGTTACAGGAAAAGCCTGCCGAAGGCGTAGCCGATGCCGAAGAAAGCCAGGATCACGAGCGCGACGACGATCGCGACGAGAGCGATCATCGGCAGGAAGTGAGGACCGTCGTCGTTCATAGCGTCGAGGCGCGTCTGGCTCCCGGTTTGCGCAGTAGGTCGGCGACTAGGTATATCGACCCGGTCGCAAGCACTGCTCCGCGATCGCCCACGAGCGACCCCGCGAGCGCCAGCGCCCGCCGCGGGTCGAGCTCGATCTCGCATCGACCGCCGCCCGCCGGGCCGCCGAGCTGGAGCGCCAGCGACTGCAGCGTAGCCGGGGGCAGGGCGCGCGGGTTGGAGCACGCGCACGCCACCACGTGGACGCTGAGGCCCAGCAGTACCCGCAGCATCGCGGCGGCATCCTTGTCGTCCAGCACCGAGACGACGGCAGCCAGCGGCCGAGCGCCGAGCAGCTCCGGCAACGACTCGGCCAGCGCCGCGACACCAGCCGGGTTGTGAGCTCCGTCGAGGAACGTCAGCGGGTCGTGGCCGACGAGCTGCAGACGTCCTGGAACCACCACCTCGCCGGCAGCCGCGCGCGCCGCGGTGTCGCCCAGTGCCGGACGCAGCGCGCGCGCGGCGCTCAGCGCGAGCGCGAAGTTGCGCCGCTGGAACGCTCCCAGCGCCGCCAGCTCAACGCCCGCGTCCTCTGGCGCCTGAACGAGGCGGGCGCCGCGGCTCGTGGCCGTCGCGCGCGCCTCCGCAAGGATCGACGGGTCCAGGTCTCCAACGACCAGCGTCCCTCCCGGCTGCGTGACGGCAAGCTTCTCGAGCGCGATGTCGCGCAGCGTAGGGCCCAACCAGCGCTGGTGCTCGAGGTCGACGTTCGTCAGCACCTGAACTTGCGAGTGGACGACGCTGGTCGCGTCATGGCGTCCTCCGAGGCCGGCCTCGACTACCGCGACCTCGACCTTCTGGCGCGCCAGCTCGTCGAGCGCAGCGGCGGTCAGCGCCTCGAACTGCGTGACGCGATCGTCGCTCTTGGATGCGCGGTCGACGATGCTCGACGCATGCGCGGCGCGGGCGACGGCGTTGGCGAACTCGGCGTCGGAGAGATCTCGCTCGTCCACCCGGATTCGCTCGGCGAACGAGAGCAGATGAGGGGATAGATAAACACCGACATGCGCCCCATCGCGCCGCAAGAGCGCGGCGATCATGCGCGCCGTTGACGACTTTCCGTTCGTGCCAACGACGTGAATCGTCTCGAAGCGCCGCTCGGGATGGCCCAGGACCGTCATCAACCTGCGCATGCGCTCGAGACCGAAGCGCATTCCGAAGAGCTCGAGCGAGAGCAGGTAGCGCTCCGCGTCCTCGGCGGACCAGCCGGCGGCTGCGGGCACTGCGGGCATTCAGTTCTGCTCGAGTTGGCTTAGTTCGTCCTGTAGGCGTGCCAGCTTCTCGCGTTCGGCGTCTACCACGTCTGCGGGCGCACGCTCGACGAAGCCGCTGTTCGCCAGCCTGTCCTGCGCGCGCGCGATCTCGGCGTCGAGCTTTGCCCGCCGTTGAACGAGGCGGCTACGTGCCGCCTCGAGGTCCAGCGCCTCGGTTGCAAGCACCTGCACCGTGCCACCGGGGATCACCACTGTCGCCACCTGATGGCCGCCCTCGCCGTCCTCGCCTGTCGTGAAGTCAAAGCGCGCGAGCCTCGCCACGTGGTCGGTGGTCTCCTCGTATCCGTCGGCCTCGAGCCGCGCCGGGATCACGGCCGACGCCTTTACGCCGGCATCATCGCGCCAGCGCCGCAGCGCCTGCACGGCGCCGATCGCGCGAGCGACGGCCGCCTCGGCACGCTCGTCGATCAACTCCGGTGCGACCTCGGGGAAGCGTTGGCCGGCCAGCAGCCCATCGGTTCCGGGAACGTGCGACCAGATCTCTTCTGTGACGAAGGGGATCAGCGGATGCGCAAGCGCCAGCGTGGAGCGCAGCAGCGCGATCAGCCGGCCGGACAGCGCCTCGCGCTCCGCCGAGCCCTCGTCGTAGAGGCGCGGCTTCACCAACTCGAGATACCAGTCGCACAGCTCGGCGAAGACGAAGTCGTACAGACCCAGCGCCGCACGCGAGAAGTCGTAGGACTCGATCCTGCCGCGCGTCTCGGAGATCGCGCGCTGCAGCCGAGACAGGATCCAGGCGTCCTCGACCGCAAGCCGGCCGGCCGGGGCTTGCGCGGCGCCGGGATCGATCCGCAAGAGGATCAGCCGCGACGCGTTCCACAGCTTGTTCGCGAGCTGCTGGCCCTGCTCCACCTTCTCGGCCGAGTAGCGGACGTCCTGCGAGGAGGACATGGCGAGCAGGCCGAAACGGACGGCGTCGGCGCCGTGCAGCTCGATCTGCTCGAGCGGATCGATCCCGGTCCCCAGCGACTTCGACATCCGCCGGCCGTCCGCCGCCTGGATCACGGAGTGGATGTAGACGTCGCGGAAGGGGACGTCGCCGGCGAACTCCAGCCCCATCATCACCATCCGCGCTACCCAGAGGAAGAGGATGTCGCGCGCGGTCGAGAGGACGTCGGTCGGGTAGAAGGCGCCCAGCTCGCGCGTTTGCTCGGGCCAGCCGAGCGTGGCGAACGGCCACAGCGCCGACGAGAACCACGTGTCCAGGACATCGGGGTCCTGGCGCACCGGGCCGCCGCAGGCGCCGCAGCGCGCCGGCGGCTCGATCGCGACATAGGTCTCCTCGCACGCGTCGCAGTAGTAGACGGGCAGCCTGTGGCCCCACCAGAGCTGGCGCGAGAGGCACCACGGGCGGATGTTCTCCATCCAGTCGAGGTAGACGCGCGCCCAGCGCTCGGGCACGATGCGCACGCGCCCCGAGCGCACGGCGTCGATCGCCGGCGCCGCCAACTCGTCCATGCGCATGAACCACTGCAGCGAGATCAGCGGCTCGATCCGCTCGCCCGAGCGGTGCGAGAACGGAACGGCGTGGGTGAAGTCCTCGATCCCGCGGATCAGCCCCTGCTCCTCCAGCGCAGCGAGCACGGCCGCCTGCGCCTCGCGCACCGTCAGCCCAGCGAAACGCTCGCCGGCGTCGGCCGTCATCCGTCCGTCCTCGCCGATCGCCGTCACCTGCTCGAGGCCGTGCCGCTGCCCGATGTCGAAGTCGTTGGCGTCGTGGCCGGGCGTGA
>DASZZG010000023.1:0-7154 GCA_035543355.1 Solirubrobacteraceae bacterium
TACGGGGGTGCCCGTGTTTGCCGTGAACTTCGGTGAGCTCGGGTTCCTCGCCACGGTCGAGCCGGTCGACGCCGAGCGTGGCTTCGAGCGCGCCTTCGCTGGTGAGTTCGAGACGTTGTCGCTGCCGGCGATCCGCGTTTCCGAGGCGGGCGAGATCGGCAGGGCGTTCAACGACGTCTCGATCCACCGCCAGCCTGGCAAGCGCGTCGCGCAACTCGCCTACGCGGTCGGCGGTGAGGAGATCGGCAGGGTCCGTTGCGACGGCCTCGCGGTTGCGACCCCCGCCGGGTCAACCGGCTACAACCTCGCCAACGGCGGCCCCGTGTTGGCCTGGGGCGTGGAGGGTTTCGTCGTCTCGTTCATCGCGCCACACTCGCTGACCGCGCGCGCCCTCGTTGGCGCGCCGGGGGACGTGCTTTCGATCCACAACCGCTCGGTCGACGAGCCGGTCGACGTCGCGCTCGACGGCCGCCCCGCCGGCGAGCTCGGGCCAGGCAAGGCGCTCGAGATCTGCTTCGTGCGGTCGCAGGGCACGCTCGCCCAGATTCCGGGCACAACTTTCTACATGCGCCTGCGCGAGAAGTTCGGACGGCTGGTCGGACTGCGCTAAGCGGGCTCGGGCGTCGCTCAGGCGGGTGTGAAGCGGGCGAAATAGCCCACCCAGCCGCCGACGTGGCGCTCGAAGCGCAGCCCCACGGCCTCGCACCGCTCGCGCAGCGCGGCCAGGCGCACGACGTGCGGATCGAGCAGGATCTCGCCCACCACGAGCCGGCCGCCCGGCTTGAGCACGCGCCGTAGCTCGCGCAGCGCGGCGTCGGGATCGGGGATCTCTCCAAGCGCGACGGTGATGTAGGCGGCGTCGAAGCGGCCGTTGTCGTAGGGAAGCGCCTGCGCATCGCCGCGCGTCGCGATGATGTTCGAGAGTCCGCGTTCAGCCGCCCGCTCGAGCGTGTGGTCGAGCATCTTCTGCTGGATGTCGCACAGCTCGAGCGTGCCGTGGGGCGCCAGCCAACCCGCCACCGGCAGCGCGTAGTAGCCGGTTCCGGGGCCGATTTCGAGGATCCGCTCGCCGTCGCGGGGCTGAAGGACCTCGCGCAGGCGCGAGCGCGTGATCGCCGGGTGCGGGAGCTCGACGAAGAAGCGCTGGTAGTAGGGGCAGGGGGAGGGGTTGCGCCGCCACCAGATGGCCGCGCCGGCGACGGCGGCCGCGCCGAGGAGGCCGGCCGCGGCGGGAGTGCGGAAGCCGTTGCGCATCGGGCCAGGCTAGCTGCCGGGATCACGGTTTGACAGCCGCGGTGTCAGCTCCCTGCGAAGGATTCCGGACCCAGGGGGGCGTTACGGCATCGTCACAGCACTCCCCGATACACCTGCTCCGTCGGGCGGCGCTGATACACCCATGCCGTGCTCTGCGAACTGCGCGTCGAGAACCTGCTGCTGATCGAGCGAGCCGAGCTGCGCCTGGCGCCGGGCCTGAACGTGCTCACGGGGGAGACGGGCGCCGGCAAGACCGTGCTCGCGGGCGCACTCGACCTCTTGCTCGGTGGCCGCGCGCGTTCGCGGATCGTCCGGCCGGGCGCCGCCGAGGCCTATGTCGAAGGTGTCTTCGCGCTGACCGAAGGGCTTCGGCGCGAGCTCGCGGAGCGTGTTCCCGCTGACGCCGAGGAGCTCGTGCTCGGGCGCCGCGTCAGCGCCGAAGGGCCGACGCGCGCCTATATCGGCGGTCGCGCCGCGACGGTCGGCGAGTTGCGCGAGCTGGCCGGGCGGCTGCTCGCGTTCTATGGACAGCACGAGCACCGGCGGCTGGCGCTCGCCTCCGAGCAACTCGAGATCCTCGACGCCTACTGCGGCGACGGGCAGCGGGCGAGGCGCAGCGAGTGCGCGGGCGCGCACGCCGCCCTGCGCAAGCTCGAAGCGGCGCGTGCGACGCTCGAGCAGGACGCCGGCGCACGCGAGCGCGAGCTCGATCTGCTGCGCTTCGAGCTGTCCGAGATCGACGCCGCCGAGCCCGACGAGGGCGAGGAGCTCGAGCTCACCGCCGAGCGCGACCGTCTGCGGCACGTGGAGGGGCTGCGCCAGGCCGCGCTCGGCGGCGCCGAGGCGATCGCTCCCGACGATGGCGCTGTCGGTGCCGCCGGCCTGCTGGGAGGCGCCGAGCGCGAGCTGGACGCGTTGGCCGGGGTGGACCCGCGGCTCGACGCGCTGGCGCAGCGATACCGCGCGCTTCGGCTCGAGGCCGATGATCTGGCGGGCGAGCTGCGCCGTTACGAATCGTCGATCGATGCCCCCGGCGAGCGCCTCGCCGAGGTCGAGGATCGGGTCGCGGCGCTCGACCGCCTCAAGCGCAAGCACGGCGGGTCGCTGGCTGCCGTGCTCGAGCACGCGGAAACCTGCCGCGACCGGGTGACCGAGCTGACCGGGGCCGAGGCTGCCCTCGCGCGGTCCGACGAGGAGCTTGCGCAGGCGCAGGCACGACTCGACCAGGTGGTCGCCAAGCTCCGGGCTGCGCGCGTGGCCGCGGCGCCGAAGCTTGCGCGCGCCGTGCGCGAGCGGCTCGCCAAGCTCGCGCTCGAGGGCGCGCGCTTTGAGGTTGCAGTCGACGACCGTGAGACGGCCGGTCCGCGCGGCGGCGACGCCGTGGAGTTCGTGATCGCTCCCAATGCCGGTGTTCCAGGCGGGCCGCTACGCGAGGTCGGGTCCGGAGGAGAGCTTTCACGGATCATGCTCGCGCTGCTCAGCGTCGCCCATTCCGGCCGCGGGCGAGCCGCCGGCGGTGACGACCAGGTGCTGATCTTCGACGAGGTGGACGCCGGTATCGGGGGCCGAACGGCACGCGCCGTGGGCGAGCATCTCTCGGTGCTCGCCGGCCAGCGCCAGGTTCTCTGCATCACCCACCTGGCGCAGGTCGCATCGCTCGCCACGCGCCACTTTCGGATCGCCAAGGACGCCGCGGCGGAGCCCGCCCGCGCCACGGTCAGCGAGCTTGAGAACGACGCGGTCGTGCCCGAGATCGTCCGCATGCTCGGCGCCGACGTGGGCGACAGCGCCGCCGAGCGTCACGCACTCGAGCTTCTGCGGGCGGCTTGAGCCGCGCTTCGCAGCGCCGCCAGGCACGGGGGGCGGGCAGCGACAAGCGCTTAGACTTCGCCGGTGGCCGCTTCCACTACGCAGAGCGGGCGCCCCGCCGTTGCGCCGCAGCGCGAGGTGGCCGGCGTGGCGCGGCTGGGCAAGCGCACCAAGCACCTGGTCAAGCGCCTGCGAGCCGGGGACGTCGCGGTGATCGACCATCTCAACCTCGACCGGGTCTCCGCTGACGACCTGATCGCTCGCCGCGTCGGCGCCGTCGTCAACTGTTCGCCCTCGTCGAGCGGGCGCTACCCCAACATGGGGCCGCTGCTGCTTGTGGATGCGGGCATCCATCTCGTCGACGTGGCCGGCGCGGCCCTGTTCGATGAGCTGCGCGACGGCGAAGAAGTGATCGTTCGCGGTCCCTCGATCGTGCGTGGCGCCGACGTGCTCGCGACCGGCGTCGTTCAGGATCCCGCGACCGTCCACGCGCTGACGGACGAGCGCCGGCGCGAGATCGGCGAGGCGCTCGAGGCGTTCGCGCGCAACACGGTCGAGCACATGGTCGCCGAACGCGAGCTGCTGGCGGGCAAGATCGAGCTGCCGGCCTTCGACACCGACTTCCGCGACCGCCCGGCGCTGATCGTGGTGCGCGGCGTCGACCACAAGCGCGACCTCAAGGCCCTGCGGTCCTACATCCGCGACGTCAAGCCTGTCCTCGTCGGTGTCGACGGGGGCGCCGACGCGCTGCTCGAAGAGGGACTCAAGCCCCACATGATCGTCGGCGACATGGACTCGGCAAGCGAAAAGGGCCTGCGCTGCGGCGGCGAGCTGGTCGTGCACGCCTATGCCGACGGTCGCGCACCGGGCCGCGATCACCTCGAGTCGCTCGGGCTGCCCTACAAGGTGGTCCCGGCGCCGGGCACCAGCCAGGACGTCGCGATGTTGATCGCGTCGGAGAAGGGCGCCGAGCTGATCGTCTCGGTCGGCTCTCACTTCAACCTCGTCGAGTTCCTCGACAAGAACCGCCGCGGCATGTCGTCGACCTTCCTCACGCGGCTGCGGATCGGCGAGCGCTTCGTCGACGCCAAGGGCGTCTCGCGGCTGTATCACCCGCGGCCCGGCAATCGCCCGATGATCGCGCTCGTGCTCGCCGGTCTCTTGACGCTCGCGGTGATCGTCGCGACGACGCCCGGCCTGCGCGGCGTCGTCGACCTACTCTGGCTGAAGCTGCAGCTGCTGCTCGGCATCGACTAATTAGGTGTTCGACTTCCGCTACCACGCGCTGTCGCTGGTCGCGGTCTTTCTCGCCCTGGCCGTCGGGTTGCTGCTCGGCGTCGCGATCGGCGACAAGGGCCTCGTCTCGTCCGCCGAGCACCAGGTGCGCGACTCGCTGCGCAAGGACGTGCGCAGCGCTCACTCGGAGGCGACCGGGCTGCGCCGGCAACTGACGGCCGAGAGCAAGTTCGGCAGCCAGGCCTTCCCGCTGCTCGTGCAAGGGAAGCTGATCGGCCGGCGGATCGGGCTGATCACGATCGGCGCCGTCAGTGACAAGATCGCTGGCAGGGTGCGCCGCGCGCTCGAGCAGACCGGCGGACGCCTGGTGTCTGTCGGCGTCCTGAGGGTCCCGCTGCGACTCGGAGATCTGGCGAATAGCGCTGCGGGCACTCCCTACAGCGCGCTCTCGGCCAGGGCCCCGGCGTTGATCGATCGCTTCGGCCGCCGCCTGGGCGCCGGTGTAATCAGCGGCAAGGGCCTCTACCAGCAGGTCAGCCGGGCGCTGCTGAAGTCCTCGAGCGGCCCGTTGGACGGGCTCGACGGTGTCGTGCTCGCACGCGCGAGCCGCCGGCTCGCCCCCGCCGACGAGGCGACGATGTCGCAGTTTGAGCAGGGGTTCGTCGCCGGACTGACGCAGAACGGCACGCCCGTGGTCGGCGTCGAGACGACCACCACCAACCCCTCGCAGATCCCGTGGTATCAGTCGCGCAACATCGCCTCCGTGGACAACGTCGATCAGCTGCCGGGGCGCGCCGCACTGGTCTTCGCCCTCGCTGGCGTCTCCGGCGCCTATGGGGTCAAGCGAACGGCCGACGGCCTGCTGCCGAAGCCCGCGGCGGTGGCGGCCGCGACCTCGACGCGTTGATCGTTCGCGCGGCCGGCGGCGCGCCTCGTCGCCGGCAGGCTCGTCCGCGCCTGGCGCTACCGTGCCCGCGTGCATGCAGTGCCCTTGGTCATTTCTGCGCTGGCGGCCCTCGTACTCGCTCCGGCAGCGCTGCGGGCCCTGAGCGCGGGCGGGTTCGAGCGGGAAAACTATCGCCGGGTGAGTCTGCCCTTCCCGGCGGGGTTCCTGATCGTCGCGGCGGCCGCCGGCGGGCTCGTGCCCCTCACGCTGTTGCACGAGCTCTCAGGGCTTGAAGTACTCGCGCCCCAGGTTGGAGCCGTCACGCTGTATGTGCTCGGCGTCGCCTTTCTGGGTCTCGTCGACGACGTCTTCTCCGGCCAGTCGCGGGGTTGGCGCGGTCACGCGACGCTCGTCGCCGGCGGTGGCTTCTCCACCGGCGCGCTGAAGGCGGTCGGCTCGCTGGGCTTTGCGCTGCTGGCGCTGGCCGGGCGCTATGAGGACAAGTTGCACTACCTGATCGCCGTGCTCGTGCTCGTCCTGGCGACCAACGCATTCAACCTGCTCGATGTGCGCCCGGGGCGTTCGACGAAGGTCTTCGTCCTGCTCGGCGTCGGGCTTACGCTCGGGACGTTGGATGCCGGCCCGCTTGGGACCCTCGGTCTATTCGTCGCGCCCGCGCTGGTGCTCGGCGCATATGACATGCGCGAGCGCGCGATGCTGGGCGACACCGGCTCCAACCTGATCGGCGCCCTCGCCGGCCTCTGGCTCGTGCTCTCGCTCGGGACCACCGGGCAACTCGTCGCGCTCGTGCTGCTTGCCGCCGTCACGGCATATGGCGAGTATCGCCCGCTATCTGCGTTGATCGAGCGGAATCCTCTGCTCAGCCGTCTAGACTCGTTGGGAAGGCCCGATGCCTGAGGCAAACTCAAAATCCCGCTTCATCTTCGTCACCGGCGGGGTTGTTTCATCACTCGGCAAGGGCATCGCGGCGGCGTCGATCGGGCGACTGCTCGTCGCGCGCGGATTCTCGGTCCAGCTGCAGAAGTTCGATCCCTACATCAACGTCGACCCGGGGACGATGTCGCCATACCAGCACGGCGAGGTGTTCGTGACGGAGGACGGCGCCGAGACCGACCTCGACCTCGGCCACTACGAGCGCTTCGCCGACGCGAACACCTCGCGCGCGTCCAACGTCACGACCGGAGCGGTCTATCACTCGGTGATCCGGCGCGAGCGTCGCGGCGACTATCTCGGTGGCACGGTGCAGGTGGTGCCGCACATCACCGACGAGATCAAGCAGCGCATCCGTTTGGTGGCCGACGCGTCCGACGTCGATTTCGTGATCATCGAGATCGGCGGCACCGTCGGCGACATCGAGTCGCTGCCGTTCCTCGAGGCGATCCGCCAGTTCCCCGTCGACGTCGGCCGGCGCCGCTGCATGTTCGTGCATCTCACGCTCGTTCCCTACATCGGGCACGCCGGTGAGCTGAAGACCAAGCCGACGCAGCACTCGGTGAACGAGCTGCGCCGGATCGGCATCGCGCCCGACATGGTCGTCTGTCGCTCGGAGTCGGCGCTCGGGACCGACATCCGGCGCAAGATCGCACTGTTCGCCTCGCTCCCGGAAGAGGCGATCGTCTCTGCGCGCGACGTCGACAACATCTACAAGGTGCCGCTGGTGTTCCGCGAGGAGGGTGTTGACACGTTCCTGCTCGACCACTTCGGCGTCGACGCCGAGCCACCGGTGTTGGACTCGTGGAGCGAGATGACACGGCGCGCCGACGAGGCCGACGACCACGTCCGGATTGCTCTCGTCGGCAAGTACATTCGGCTCGAGGACGCGTACCTCTCCGTGGTCGAGGCGCTGCGTCACGCGGGCTTCGAGCACGGCTGCAAGATCGAGGTCGATTGGGTGGACTCGGAGACGATCGAGACCGGCGAGGGCCGGGCGACGCTCGAGCGCGCTGAC
>DASZZG010000024.1:0-4942 GCA_035543355.1 Solirubrobacteraceae bacterium
GTGAGGTCCCGCTTGAGTCGACTGGCCCGTCCCGCGGGCGTCGTACGTCACGACGCGGTGGTCGACGCACAGATCCGCGGCCAGCGCTTCGAAGACCGTGGGGTGGCCTGACCAATGCACGACGATCACGACCAGCGGTCCAAATCCCCGCTCCGTGAAGTGGAGGTCAACTCCGTCCTGGACCCTGAGAGTCGCCACTGCGGCCAGTATGCAGACGCGCGTGGAAACGCGCATCCGTGGTTCCCATGAACATCAAGGGGCCACCGTTGGTGCCCGCGTCACCAGCCGGGCCGGCGCCCGCGCGCACGCGCCCACGCGTAACGGCTGAGCGCCACCGCCCAGTCGATCATGCCGGCGACGAGGTGACCGATCGGGCCGGTCAGCAGCCATGACACAAAGCGCGATACGAGCGTTTGTCGCGGCCGGGTGATCATCAAACGGGACGCTATCGTTGACCGCCGCCATGGCCGCCGACGTCACGACATCCGTCACCGAGCTGCCCGACTCGCGCGTGCGCGTGGAGGCTAAGGTCCCGGCCAGCGAGGTGGAGCGGCGCCTCCAGGAGGCCGCCAAGGCGCTTGGCGGCCAGATGCGCATCCCCGGCTTTCGCCGCGGCAAGGTCCCGCCGCCGGTCGTGATTCGACGCGTCGGGCGTGATGCCGTGCTCGACCAGGCGGTCCGCGGGTCGCTGCAGCGCTGGTACGTCGACGCGATCGACGCCGCGGGGATCGAGACCGTCGGCGACCCGAGCATCGACCTCGGCGAGCTGCCGAGCGAGGGCCAGCCGCTGACCTTCTCGATCGAGATCGGCGTCCGTCCGATCGCCCAGCTCGGCGAGTACAAGGGACTCGAGGTTGGTCGCCGTGAGCCGGTTGTCGGCAACGACGCCGTCGAGTCCGAGATCGAGGCTCTGCGTGAGCGCTTCGCGCGGCTCGACACCGCCGAGCGTCCCGCCGACAGCGGCGACTTCGTCGTGATCGATTACCTGGGCGCGATCGACGGCGAGCCATTCGCCGGCGGCGAGGGTCGCGATGAGATGACCGAGCTTGCAGCCGGGCGCCTCGTCCCCGGCTTCGCCGAGCAGCTGGTCGGTGCCTCGGCCGGCGAGCAGCGGACGGTGAAGGTGAGCTTCCCCGACGATTACGGCGCCGCGACCGGGGGACAGGGGTCCGAGCTTGCCGGCAAGGACGCCGAATTCGCTGTCACGGTGAAAGAAGTCAAGGTCAAGCACCTGCCGGAGCCCGATGACGACTTCGCCGGCGAGTCGGCCGGGTTCGACAGCTTCGACGAGCTGCGCGAGGACATCCGCAAGCGCCTCGAGGAGGCCGAGCGCGAACAGATCGAGGGCGAGTTTCGCGAGGCGGTGGTCGACGCCGCCGCGGCCGAGGCGAAGATCGAGATTCCCCCCGACCTCGTCGAGGCGCGGGCGCGAGAGCTATGGGAGCAGACGATCCACGCGCTCTCGCACCAGGGGATCTCCAAGGACGCCTACCTGCGCATCTCGGGCAAGTCCGAAACCGAGGTGATCGAGCAGGCGAGGCCGGAAGCCGAGGGCGCGCTGAGGCGCGAGGCGGTCATCTCGGCGGTGGTCGACGCCGAGGCGATCGAGCCGACCGAGCAGGACATGCTCACGGCGCTCGAAGCGTCGGCGCAGCGCGAGAGCACTACGCCCGCCGAGCTGCTCGAGCAGCTGCGCAAGAGCGGGCGCCTGCCGACGCTCCAGCGTAGCCTCGCCGCGAGCAAGGCGATCGATCTGCTCGTCGAGCACGCGACGCCGATCACGGTCGAGCAGGCAAAGGCGAGAAAGAAGCTGTGGACGCCCGGCGCCGAGCCCTCCGGCAAGAGCGCCGGCGGCAAGCTCTGGACCCCGGGTTCCTAGCGACCCGGGCGCCGAAACCCGGTTGGTAGACTCGGCCGCAGGTCGCGGGGCCGAGTCGCCTTGCGCTCGTCAGCAGGATTCGAGCCGAGCACGCGAAAGAAAAGCGAGGCGCATGAGCCCACTAGTTCCCATGGTCGTCGAGCAGACGTCGCGCGGTGAGCGCGCGTTCGACATCTATTCGCGGCTGCTAAACGAGCGGATCATCTTCCTTGGCACGCCGATCGACGATCAGATCGCGAATCTGATCGTGGCGCAGCTGCTCCACCTCGAATCCGAGGACCCGGACAAGGACATCTCGCTGTACGTCAACTCGCCCGGCGGCTCGGTCTACTCGGGGCTCGCGATCTACGACACGATGCAGTTCATCAAGCCCGACGTGCAGACGATCTGCGTCGGCATCGCAATGTCGATGGGCGCCCTGCTGCTCGCCGGCGGCGCCGACGGCAAGCGCATGGCGCTGCCGAACGCCAAGATCCTGATCCACCAGGTCTCGTCGTCATTCCAGGGCCAGGCGACCGACATCGAGATCCACGCGCGCGAGATCATCGACGTGCGCCGCCGACTCGACGAGATCATTGCTAAGCACACCAAGAAGGAACTCGACCAAGTCAAGTCCGACACCGAGCGCGACTACTTCATGTCCTCCGACGAGGCAAAGGAATACGGCATCATCGACCGCGTGATCTCCGAGCACTGATTCCAGGCTCGGACCACGGCCGGAAACGTAGGAGAGCGGGATGGCACGTCCAACAGACTCAAACGAGCAACTGCTGTGCTCCTTCTGCGGTAAGTCGCAGCGGCAGGTAAAGAAGCTGATCGCCGGTCCCGGCGTCTATATCTGCGACGAGTGCATCGACCTCTGTAACGAGATCATCGACGAGGAGCTGACCGCTCCCGCGACGTTCGACATTGAGAGCCTGCCCAAGCCGCGCGAGATCTACGACGTTCTTAACGAATACGTGGTCGGCCAGGAGGAGGCGAAGCGCACCCTCTCAGTAGCCGTCTACAACCACTACAAGCGCGTGCAGATGATGCAGGCGGACGACGCCGACATCGAGCTGCAGAAGTCCAACATCCTGCTGCTCGGGCCCACCGGCTGCGGCAAGACGCTGCTGGCTCAGACGCTCGCGCGGATCCTCAACGTGCCGTTCGCGATCGCCGATGCGACGGCGCTGACGGAGGCCGGCTACGTCGGCGAGGACGTGGAGAACATCCTGCTCAAGCTGATCCAGGCGGCCGACTACGACGTCAAGAAGGCCGAGACGGGGATCATCTACATCGACGAGGTGGACAAGATCGCGCGCAAGGCGGACAACCCGTCGATCACGCGCGACGTGTCCGGCGAGGGCGTCCAGCAGGCGCTGCTGAAGATCCTCGAAGGCACCAGCGCGTCGGTGCCGCCGCAGGGCGGGCGCAAGCATCCTCATCAGGAGTTCCTCACGATCGACACGACCAACGTGCTGTTCGTCTGCGGCGGAGCGTTCGCCGACCTCGACAAGGTGATCGAGCGCCGGATCGGCAACAAGGGCGTCGGCTTCGGCGCCGCGATCGACTCGAAAGAAGATCGCGACACCGGCGAGGTCTTCAAGCAGTGCCTGCCCGAAGACCTGATCCGCTACGGCTTGATCCCCGAGTTCATCGGCCGCCTGCCGGTGATGTCGGCGATCCACCAGTTGGGCCGCGACGATCTCGTGTGCATCCTGACCGAGCCGCGCAACGCGCTCGTCAAGCAGTTTCAGCGGTTCTTCGCCTTCGACGACATCGACCTCGTGTTCGCCGAGGACTCGCTCAAGTCGATCGCCGACAAGGCGCTCGAGCGCGACACCGGCGCCCGCGGGCTGCGCTCGATCATCGAGGAGACGCTGCTCGAAGTGCAGTTTGAGCTGCCCTCGCGGCGCGACGTGAAGAAATGCGTGGTCACGAAGGAAACCGTGGAGAAGGGCCTCAAGCCGACCCTCGTGACGGAAGCCGCGCCGGAAGAGCACGAAGACGACGAGCAGCGCGCAGAGCAGTCGGCCTGACCGCAGCGGCGACCTTACACTCCCGCGCGTGTCCGATCTCGAGGCCCGCACGCGCTACGAGCCCGCCGCAGTCGAGCCTGGGATCGTCGCCCGCTGGCTGGAATCGGGCCTCTTTCATCCCGAGCCGGACGGCACGGCCGACGAGAACTACTCGATCGCGATTCCGCCGCCGAACATCACCGGGTCGCTGCACATGGGGCACGCGCTCAACGGCACGATCCAGGACGTCCTCGTGCGCTTGCAGCGGATGCTCGGACTGCGCACGAAGTGGATCTTCGGCACCGATCACGCCGGCATCGCGACCCAGACGCAGGTCGAGAAGGCGCTGATCGCGGAGGGCACGACCCGCGAGCAGCTCGGCCGTGAGGCCTTCGTCGAGCGCGTCTGGGAGTGGCGACGCGAGCACGGGTCGCAGATCGTCGAGCAGTTCAAGCGCCTCGGCGCCTCGTGCGACTACGTCGACGAGCGCTTCACGCTCGATGACGGCTACGTGCGCGCAGTGCTCGAGGTATTCGTCGATCTCTACGAGAAGGGGCTGATCTATCGCGATCGCTATCTCGTCAACTGGGATCCGGGCTCGCGCTCGGCGATCTCGGACCTGGAGGTCGAGGAGCGCGAGGTCTCAGACCGGTTGGTGTCGATCGCCTACGGGCTGTCGTCGGGTGACGGCGAGATCGTCGTGGCGACGGTGCGGCCCGAGACGATGCTGGCCGACACCGCGATCGCGGTGCACCCGGAGGATCCTCGGTACAAGTCGCTGGTCGGCCAGACGGCGATCCTGCCGCTGGTCGGCCGCGAGTTGCCGATCATCGCCGACGACTACGTCAAGCCCGAGTTCGGCACGGGCGCGCTGAAGGTCACGCCCGGCCACGACGCCAACGACTTCGACATCGGGCAGCGGCACGGCCTCGAGCAGGTGACGGCGATCGGCGAGGACGGACGGATGACGGCCGACGCCGGCGAGCGCTTCGCGGGGCTGACGGTGCGCGAGGCACAGGCGGCCGTGCTCGCAGCTCTGGAGGAGCAGGGGCTGATCCGCGGG
>DASZZG010000025.1:0-1682 GCA_035543355.1 Solirubrobacteraceae bacterium
GACGCGATCGAGGCGCTCTCGATGGAGGGCCGCATGACGGTCTGCAACATGACGATCGAGGCCGGAGGGCGCGCCGGGATGGTCGCGCCCGACGCCACGACGTTCGCGTGGTTCGAGACGGATCCCCGGCCGGGCGCGCCGGCCGACCTCGAAGCCGCGATCGAGCGTTGGCGCACGCTGCGCAGCGACGAGCGTGCGTCCTTCGACCGCGAGGTGGTCGTCGATGCCGCTGCGCTCTCTCCTCAGGTGACGTGGGGCACCAACCCGGGCATGGTGGTGCCCGTCACCGGGCGCGTGCCGGCCCCCGACGACTTCGACTCGCCGGCGGACCGCGAGGCCGCGGAGCGCGCTCTGCGCTACATGGACCTGCAACCGGGAACGCCGGTCGAGCAGATCGCGCTCGACCGCATCTTCATCGGGTCCTGCACAAACTCGCGCATCGGTGACCTGCGTGCGGCGGCCGAGGTGATCAAGGGGCGCCGCGTCGCCGACTCGGTGAATGCGATGGTCGTGCCCGGTTCACAGCAGGTCAAGGCGCAGGCCGAGCAGGAGGGGCTCGACGAGGTCTTCCGCGCCGCGGGATTCGACTGGCGGGGTGCGGGCTGCTCGATGTGTCTCGGGATGAACCCTGACGTCCTGAGCCCGGGAGAGCGCTGCGCCTCCACGTCGAACCGCAACTTCGAGGGCCGCCAGGGTCGCGGCGGTCGGACCCATCTGGTTTCCCCGCAGATGGCTGCCGCGGCCGCCGTCGAGGGCCATTTCGTCGACATCAGGGACTGGTCCTAGCGATGGAGGCCGTAAGGATCGTCGCGGGCCCGGTCAGCGTGCTCGACCGCTCCGACGTCGACACCGATCAGATCATCCCGAAGCAGTTCCTCAAGCGTGTCGAGCGCACTGGATTCGGCGAGTTCCTCTTCTACGACTGGGCGCAAGAGCCCGGCTGGAGCTTGCCGAGCAGTCCGATCCTGGTCGCCGGACGAAACTTCGGCTGCGGCTCGTCGCGCGAGCACGCGCCGTGGGCGCTCCAGGACTACGGCTTCCGCGCGATCGTCGCGCCCAGCTTCGCCGACATCTTCTACACCAACTGCACCAAGATCGGCCTGCTCCCGGTCGTGCTCGAGCAGGCCGATGCACGCGACCTGGCGGCGGCGGGGGAGGCGGAGGTCGACCTCGAGGCGCAGGAAGTCCGCTTCGACGGCCGCGCGATCGGCTTCGAGATCGATCCCGAGATCAGGCGCCGGCTGCTCAACGGGCTCGACGACATCGCGCTGACGCTGGGGCGCGCCGGCGAGATCGACGCCTACGAGCGCGACCGCGAGCGTCTCGGCCCCGTTACGACCGCCCTCTGAGACTCTTCGACGCAATGAGCACGCGCATCGCCGTGTTGCCGGGAGACGGCATCGGTCCCGAGATCATCGGCGCCGCCCGGCAGGTGCTCGACGAGCTGGGGAACTTCGCCTACGAGGAGCACGTCTTCGGCGGCGCGTCGATCGATGCCCACGGCACGGCCCTGACCGATCAGACGCTGGCCGCGTGCCGCGAAGCCGACGCCGTCCTGCTGGCGGCCGTCGGCGGTCCGAGATGGGACAGCAACGACCCCGCCGCGCCGCGGCCCGAGCAGGGTCTGCTCGGATTGCGCAAGGGCCTCGGGCTGTTCGCCAACCTGCGCCCCATCCGCCCAC
>DASZZG010000026.1:0-7315 GCA_035543355.1 Solirubrobacteraceae bacterium
GCTCCCGTGATGCCGCCCAGCCGTGCGGCCCGACCGGGCCAGGGCCCGGAGTCGAGCAGCACTGCCTCCGCCCCCCGCAGCGGTGCGGCGTCGCGCGGGCGCCCCCAGGCTCCGCATGCACCGAGCGTGTATGGCGGAGGCTCGGCGCAGGACTTCAGCTTCGAGCAGCCGGTGCCCGCAGGTCGGAGCGGCGCCCGCGCGCGGCACGGCTCCAGTGGCGCCTCGAGCGCCAGCCGTGCGCCTCACAAGCTTTCCCAAGAGCACCGAGCCGGCGGTTCCGGCACCAGAGAGTTCGGCCCCTAGAAGGGAGCCCACATGAACAGTCTCATCCACCGCCGTCGCGGTGCAGTTACTCCATGCCTCATCGCAGTGACCATCGCGGCGCTACTCGGCGTGCTCACGCTCGCGCATCCGGCAGTATCAGAGGCGAACACGTACAAGGTCTATGCCTGCGCGCTGCCGGACGGCACTCCCGTCCAGTCTGATGGTTGGTCACAGGTTGCTGTTGGCGCCGGGGGCGGGTTCTCTCAGCCGTGCACCGCGGCGGCAAACCACTACATGGGTGTCACGCTGACACCGCCGTACACGCTCCGCGGCACGAGCTCCGCCGCGTGGGAGTTCAACGACACGGCGGCCAACACGGATCTGCGCGCCGTCAACGTGTCCCGTGCAAGCGACGTCCTTTACAAGAACGTCGGCTATACCGTTACGGCGAGCGACGCAGCTGGCAGCACGATTCTCAACAGCTGTCATCCGTCGGCGGTCGGCCAGACGACCTACTGCGGCTCGGGCTGGACGACTGAGCCTTACACGACGTCCGGTGCCACCACCAAGTTCAACTACAGCCTGGACTGCACTGCCTATGCGGATGGTGACTGCCAGAGCTCGGCCGTCTCGCCGGCTCAGACGTGGGGGCTGCGGCTCCAGCAGGCCATCGTCACGATCGGTGACAACAATTCGCCGCACTACACGTCCACGCCGTCCGGGTCGCTGCTTTCCGGCGGCACGGTCAGAGGGATAGCCGGCTACAGCTACGCCGCGACAGATCAAGGTTCCGGGCTCTATCGCTCGCTTACCTACATTGACGGGAACGTTGCCGATATGAGCTATTTCGATCCGGCGTCGGGCTCCTGCCGGAACGTCAACCCGACGAGCGCAGATCCGTATCAGTTCACCAGCGTCCAGCCATGCCGGCTGTCCGGTTCGTCATCGGTGAGCATCGATACGGCGAAGATCCCCGACGGCACCCATCAGGTATCGGTTGCGGTCGAGGACGCAGCAGGAAACCGACAGCTGTACGGACCGGTCGCCGTAGCGACCGCGAACGGCACGAGCGGCGGCAACGGCCAGAGCACGCTGCTCGACCGAGGTGAGCGCAACGGCTCGGGCACAGACGATCACGGGACGCTGACGGCCGTGTTCGACAACAACAAACGTACGATCACCGTGCCCTACGGCCGGCAGACGACGATCACCGGGCACCTCGCCGATGCGACGGGGAATCCGATCTCGGGTGCCAAGCTCAACGTCAACACGACCACGCAGCTGGCCGGGGCAGCCAGCGCTGACCTGGGAGCGACGGTCACCGATGCCGCCGGCAACTGGACGTACACGGCGCCCGTCGGTCCGTCCAGGGAGATCGTCGTCGGCTGGCACGCATACAGCAAGGACCTCGACTACTCCGCGACTGACAGCGTGACGCTGCTGGTGACGGCAGCGGCGCGAATCAGCGTCAAGCCGAAGAGGCTGCGCAACGGCAGGAAGGCGAAGATCACGGGATGGTTGCTCGGCGACCCCTTCCCGCAGTCGGGTGTGCTCGTGACGGTGCAGGGTCGGGCGAAGGTCAGGCACGGGCATTGGCAGACGTTCGCCACCATGTCCAGCGATCGCAGCGGCTCCTTCCGGACAAGGCATCGCTTCCGCACGGTCACACGCGGGAACGCGACGTTCCTGTTCCGCGCGCTGATCAAGAAGCAGGACGCGTACCCGTACGAGGCCGGTTACTCCAACACGGTCAAGACCAGAGTCCGCGGCCACTAGGCCCGGGCGTCAGGCACCACCGATGTGTCCGCGCCCCGCACGACCGAATGGGGCGCGGACACCCAACAGGCGGTCGGCGCGCGATCGTTTGCCGTCCACCGCGGCGCCTACTCTTCGCCCTGTCCGCTGACCCAGGCCACGGGAGCCGCCGCGATGCCCCTCTGTTTCATCGAGCCACGTGACGCCATCAGAGTGATAGCGGAGTCCGTCGGCCGCGAGGCTCGGCGCCAGATCTGCGGCGAGTTGCTGCGCGCGTGGGTCGACGAGATCCCCGACTCCGAGCTCGAGCGCCACTATGCGAAGGCCGTCGCCGGGCTCGACGAGGACGATGTCTCGATGCTCGCCGCATGGCACGCCTCGCTCGAGGTCGGCCAGGCGGTCCCGAACAAGGACTTTCTCCTGACCGTCTTCTCGTCGCTTGGCGACAACCGGCGTGAGGCGCTCAAGATCGCTGCCGGCTTCAAGGGCGAGGAGGCATTCGACGCGGGCGTGGCCGAAGATCCCGCACTGGAGACGGTGCTTCCGTGGCTGTCGCACGCACGCTGCGTCGAGCTCGCGAGCGAATGCCTCGAGCTCTACTGCTGGGACCGGCTCGGAACCTCGAACTAGCCCCTCGGCGGCGCGTTCGGGCGCTCCGCCAGCGCCGCCTCGACCTCTCCGATCGCCTGCTCGGCCGACTCGAAGCGGACCGCCGTCATGCCGACCTCGCGGGCGGCCTCGCAGTTGATCTCGAAGTCGTCGATGAATATGCAGCGGTCGGCCGGCAGCTCGAGTCCGCTCAAGGTCAGGTCGTAGATCTCGCGTTCGGGCTTGCGCATGCCGACGAACGCGGAATCGACGATCAGGCTGAAGATCTCGTCGACGGGCAGCATCGCCCGCCAGCGGGGCTCCCACTCGCGCACGTTGTTGGTCAGCAGCGCCATCCGGTACTCGCGCGCCGCCAGCTCGCGCATGAACGAGATCATCGGCTCGTTCGGTTGCAGGTACGAGAAGTACGCCGCGCCGAAGTCGTGCAGCGTCACCGCGCGACCGGCCTGCGCGCTGACCGCGGCGCTGACCTGCTCGAGGAAGTCGACCTCGGTCAGCTGCCCCTTCTCGAGCTCGTAGAGCGGGTTGGAGCCGGCGCTCTCGGCCAGCTTCGTCATCGCCTGTCCCAGCGCTTCGAGCGGTATTCCCGCCCCGTCCGTCAGCGCGCGAAAGGAATCGGCGAGCGGCGACGTGAGCACACCGCCGAAGTCGCAGATCACGGCCTCGATCGGCGCTGCCGCGGGCGGCTGCCCGGACGAGGCGCTCATGGACGCCGGCGCAGGTCGCAATGGCCGACGCCCTGCTGTTCGCCCATGTGCCATTCGAAGAACGCAGATTCAAGCTCGATTCCGCCGAAGATCAGCGTCGAGCCGCAGATCGCCTCGCCGCCGAGGCGTCGGGGGTAGACGGCGTCGTCGGACTCCCACAGCTCGAGGCCCGCGCGGCGCAGCCGCCCTTCGCCGTCTTGGGTGGTGGAGATGCGCGCGTCCTCGATCCCGATCACGCTCTCGCCGTCGGTCAGCTGCGCGCTGATCTCCTCCACGTCATGCCCCCGAGCCTTCTCCGGGCGCACGGCGGCGACGATTAGCGCCTGTTTGGGCGACAGCCAGGCGGACAGCGTTCGCGCCAGCCGCGTGCGGTCCCAATCGATCGCACCCCAGCAATGGACGCGCTCGCCGAGGCACTCCAGCTGATGCACGCTCGAACCGATCGTCGCCGTTCCCCTGACGCGGCATAGCTGGGCATAGCCATCCAGGCCGCCGGCCGAGATCTCCAGCGGCGGGCTCGCCGAGCTCAGCTCCAGTTCGAGCTGCCCGCCCGGCGTTGTCAGCTGCGCGCGCCACGCGGCCAGCGGCTCGACGACCTCGAGCGCCACGCCCGCGGCTTCCAGCCGTGTCCACGCGGGCTCGACGACCGGGCTGGCCTCGCTCGCCAGCGTCACCACCGGCTCGCGATCGGCGAACAGCAGCGCGAGCGCGCTGACTTCGCCCGGCGACCCGGGCTCGAGCTCCAACCGCAGCAGCCCGAAGACGTCGGCATCGGCGTCGCCAAAGGCCACGCTCACCGAATCGCTGAACCCGGCGCCGCTCGAGCCTCGAGGCGTCTCCTGGTCGGGCTCGATCACCGTGGCAGCGAAGCCTGGTCTAGCTCGGTCGCGGTGCCCTCGACGTCGTACGGCACCGTCCCGGGCGCTCGCCTGCGCCGCGCTCGCGTGCCCGCCCGACCGAGCAGCCCGCGGGTGAAGCGGCGCACGATGAAGCGGCGGCAGATCGCGCGCGTCGGCGGCAGCACCAGCACCGCACCAAAGATGTCGGTGATGAACCCGGGGGCGATCAGGAAGGCGCCGCCGACCAGCACGAGGGCGCCGTCGAGCGTTTCGCGCGCGGGCGGTCGCCCGGAGGCGAGCGCCTCGCTGAAACGCCGCCAGGTGGCGCGGCCTTGCGAGCGCACGAGCCACGTGCCGATCACCGCGTCGGCGATCAGCGCGACGATCGTCCAGAAGGTGCCGATCAGATGGCCGATCTGGATGATCACGTAGATCTCGGAGACCGGCAGGATGACGAAAAGCGCGAACAGCGCGAGCAGGAACATCGTCGGAGAAGGCTACGCGAGCGTGCAGCTGGGCGGCCGGGGCGGTTCTGGGCGCCGGCTCAGGCGGCGGCGACGCCGGGCTGGCTGAGCAGCCCCACCATCTCGATCAAGCGGTCGATCTGCGGCTGGGCGCCTCGCAGGAGCATCCGCCGGTCGCTCAGGCGCAGCCGCCGCGCGAGCATCGCCAGGTCGACCAGGAAGGACGGATCCGCGAACACCAGCTCGGAGAGGTCGACGACGACATCCGCCGGGGCCTGCTGGGCGCGCGAGAGCGCGCGCCTGCGCCGGCCTTGCGTCGAACGATCCTCGTCCCCCGAGCAGTGCAGGGTAGGCGACGGCTTCTCGTGGAACGCGACGATCCACGCAAGCTAACCGATTGCGCCCTCTACACTCAAGCTCGTGACCGATAAAGATTTGGTGAGAGACGCTCTTACAAACGTGATCGACCCTGAACTGGGGCTGGACTTCGTCGAATTGGGCCTGATCTACGACGTCGAGATCAACGGCCCGGACGTTCACGTGACGTTCACGCTGACGTCCCCGGGGTGCCCGATCGGCCCTCAGGTGTCCGAACAGATCGAGGAGTTCGTCGGCGAGCTCGAAGGCGTCGGCAAGGTGACCTCCTCGATGATCTTCTCGCCGCCCTGGACGCCCGAGAAGATGAGCGAAGACGCGAAGTTCGCGCTCGGCTTCTAGGGCACACGCAGGCCGCGACGGTAGCGCGACGGGCCTGGCCGCGCACGGCTATCTTCAAGCGATGAGGCGACGGGGGATCGCCATCCTGGGGGTCGCGCTGCTCGCGCCGGCGTGCGCCCGCGCCGACACGCCAACGGGGCGCGTGCTGGTCTCGCTCACTGCACGGGCCGGCGCGCACGTGCGCGCCGGCAAGCTGCACACTTTGCTGGCCCATACGGGAGCGAGGCGCAGCGGCCCGGAAGTGCCCGAGATCGGGCTGGTCACGGTCAGCCCGCTGGCCGGGCGGACCCTCGCCCCGCTGCTGCGTGCGCTGCGCGCGCAACCGGCCGTCCGCAGCGCCGAGCCGGAGCAGCGCATGGCGCTGCGCTTCGTCCCCAACGATCCGGCGCTGAGCGCGCGCGACCCGGTCGCGGCGAGCGTTGCCGTGGAGTGGCAACTCGAGCGCGAGGGGCTCTACGGCGCCTGGGACGTGACCCGCGGCGAGGGCGCGCGCGTCGGCGTGGTCGACACCGGCGCAGACGGCGCCCATCCGGACCTCGCCGGCAAGCTCGACGCCGCCGTCCAGCAGGACTCGAGCAACGGCGCGGGACCCGCCAACTCCGACCAGAACGGGCACGGCACGCACGTTGCGGGGCTTGCGTGCGCGAACACGAACAACGGCATCGGCCTCGCGGGCGCGGGCTACGACTGCCATCTGGTGATCGAGCGGACCGACCTCACGGACGCCAGCGTCGCCGCCTCGATCGTCGATGCGACCAACCGCGGTGTCGAGTCGATCAACATGTCCTTCGGCTCCACGCCGGGCCGTGCGCCGGTGCAGGCGATCGTCGACGCGCTCGACTACGCCTACAGCCACGGCGTCGTGCTCGTGGCTGCCGCCGCGAACAACCCCGACGAGCAGCAGGGGCAGCCCGCCGATCTGCTGCAGCCGACCGGCAGCGGCCCCGACATCGCCGCGGGCAAGGGCCTGACGGTCACCGCCGCGGACTTCTCCGATCAGCGCGCTTCGTTCGCGGGCTTCGGCAGCCAGATCTCGCTCGCGGCCTACGGCTCGTTCGCTGCGCAGGGCGGACCGCGGGGCATCTTCTCCACCTTTCCAGGCAATTCGACCGAGCTCGAGACCGGTGGTCGCGGGATCCTGCCGCTGCTGCCCGGACAGGCCCCCTGCGCCTGCCGCACGACGTTCGCCGGCGACTCGCGCTACGCCTACCTCGAGGGGACCTCGATGGCCGCGCCGCAGGTCGCCGCGATCGCCGCGCTCGTCCGCCGGCTCAACCCCGACATCGGCGTGGCGGAGGTCGTCCGCCTGCTCAAGCAGACCGCGCGTCGTCCGCCCGGCGGCGGCTGGGCGCCCGATCTGGGCTGGGGGATCGTCGACGCCAACGCGGCCGTCCAAGTGGCGCGCGCGATCGACCATCGTCCGCCCAGCTCGAGCGTGAGTGCCCCGGCGCAGGTCCGCGGACGCACGATCCCGCTGGCGCTGAGCGGCTCGGATCCGGTCGCCAATCCAGCGCTGATCGCTTCGGGAATCGACCACTTCGACGTCTACGCCTCGCGCGACGGCGGCCCGTACAACAAGGTCGCGAGCACCCAGGCGAGCTCGCTCGAGTTCGCGGCGCGACCTGGCTCGCGCTACGCGTTCTATAGCGTCGCGACCGATCGAGCCGGCAATCGCGAGGCCAATCATGCGCAGCCGGATGCGACGACCGCCGTCGTCGCGCCGCGGCGACGGCACCCGCGCGGGCAGCGCCGCGCTCAGCGGCGCCGCTGACCGCTGAGCTAGACCGGCGCCCCGGCGCCGGCTCGCGTCGGGCTCCTGCCGGCGATCTCGAGCAGCTCCCGCAGCGCGTCCTGGATACCGCTGGCCACCAGATCGACGTCGGGCATCGCGTCGTAGTCGGCCAGCAGGCCGAAGTTGAGCGCTCCGTTGTAGGACATGATCGCGATCGCCAGGGCGTGG
>DASZZG010000027.1:0-3597 GCA_035543355.1 Solirubrobacteraceae bacterium
CGCCTCCGTCTTGCGCTGCGCTTCCGCGTGCCCCTCGGCCGCGGCGGCGCGCTCCTCGGCCAGCTGCGCCGCCGCCCGTCGTGCGTCTTCGGCTGTGGTCTGGGCCTCGACGGCCTGGAGCGCCTGGCGTTCGGCTGCGACGCGCGCCGCGGTCTGGGTCGCCGCCTGGTCTCGGACGGTCTCGAGCTCCTGTGCGCGCGCCGCTGCGGCTTCGCCGCGCTCGCTCAGTTGCTCACGCTCAGCCGTGAGCGCTGCGATCTGCGCCTGGGCGCGTTCGAGCTGCTCGGCCCCGGCGCGGACCGAGTCACGCACCCGCCCGCGCTCGCGCGCGGTCTCCTCCGCAGCCACCGCGGCCGCCCGTTGCGCCTCCTCCGCCCGGTCGCGCGCCTCCGAGACCGCCGTGTGCTCGCGCGAAAGCTGGTCGCCGAGCTCGTCGCGGGCGTGCAGCATCGCCCGCTCGGCCTCCGCTGCGCGCCGGTCGGCGGTTTCGCGTTCCTGCGTGAGCTCCGCCAGCGCTTGCTCCAGCTCGCGGACGCCCTGGCCGCCGCGCGCCGCCGCGGTCTCCGCCTTCGCCCGGGCCGTCGCCTCGGCGTGCGCCTGCGCCACAGCTTCCGCGCGCGCGGCGCGCTCCGCTTCGAGGCTTCGCTCGAGCTCCGCCATTGCCTGGCGGCGCTGCTCGGCCAGCCGTTCGGCGTCCTCACGCAGTCGCCGCTCGTCGCGCAGCGCGCGCGAGGAGTCGACTGGAGCAGGCGCTGGCGGCGCGACCGGCTTGGCGACGGGCGGCGCCGGAGCGGCGACCGGGGCCGCGGCGCGGCGCAGCCGGCCACCGCGCTCCGTCGGGCGGGGAAGGTCCACGAGCGCGCCCGCTCCCGCCTCGAGCGCGAAGGCGGCACGCGTCCGCATCAGGTCGGTCGGCACCGAGAACGCGGCCTGCCACGCGCCGCCGCCGGCCGGCGAGGATCCGGGCCCAGGCAGCGGGTCGAGCCGGTGCGTGCGCCGGCCATCGTCGATCAGCAGCGCCGCGGGGCCCAGGCGCTGCGGACCATCAGCTCGCCAGCGACCGGTGATGCGCACGAGCGACCGCCCCGGCGTCGCCGGCACCTGCTCGAAGCGCTCGATCTCGAAGTCGACTGGACTCACGTGCGGTTAGGCGCTGCCACCAGCTCGCTGGCGGATACGGACTTCACGTGGAGATTGTCGGAGTGTGGGGATGTCACGTTGCAATTCCTCTGCTCGTGCGCTGCTCGTCCATGGTCTCGTCGGTCCTTCGATCCGCTGTCGGGCGGCACCCGCCGTCGCCAGGATCGTCCCCACGCCCCTGCGCTTGCGCGCACGGCTCTGTTATACAGACGCGCCGATGGAGATGAGCCCCTGAAGCTGCTCGTAACGGGAGGCGCCGGCTATATCGGCAGCGTCGTCGCGCGTCAGGTGGTCGAAGCGGGGCACGATGTCGTCGTCCTCGACGACCTCTCACGCGGCCATCGCGAGGCGGTCTCGCCCGGCGCCGAACTGGTGGAAGTAGACCTGCTGGACCGCGAGCGGGTCGAGCGAGCGGTCGCCGCGGGCGATTTCGACGCGGTGCTGCACTTCGCCGCGCTCGCGCTGGTCCCGGAGTCGGTAACCCATCCCGAGCGCTATTGGCGGACGAACGTCGCCGGCAGCCTGAACCTGCTCGAGGCGATGCGCGCCGCCGGGGTCGGCCGGCTCGTCTTCAGCTCCACCTGCGCGACCTACGGCCAGCCCGACGAGGTTCCGATCGCCGAGACCGCCCCGACGCGGCCGACCAACCCCTACGGCGCGTCGAAGCTGGCGGTCGACCAGATGATCGGCTCGTTCTGCGCGGCGCACGGGCTCGGCGCGATCTCGCTGCGTTATTTCAACGTCGCCGGTGCGAGCGGCCCCTGTGGCGAGGACCACGAGCCCGAGTCGCACCTGATCCCCAACGTGCTGCGCGCCGCCGCCGGGACGCTCGACCGCGTGGCGATCTACGGGACCGACTACCCGACCGAGGACGGCACCGCCGTGCGTGACTACATCCACGTCGAGGACCTCGGCGCCGCACATGTGCTGGCGCTCGAGCGGATGCGCGCCGGCGAGCAGCAGATCTTCAACCTCGGCAACGGCGCGGGCTTTTCCGTGCGCGAGGTGATCGACGTGGCGCGCGAGGTGACGGGCGAGCAGATCGAGACCTCGGAGGAGCCGCGGCGGCCGGGGGACCCGCCGGCGCTGGTGGCCAGCTCCGAACTGATCCGCACCGAGCTGGGGTGGGAGCCGCGTAAGCCGGAGTTGGCGAGGATCATCGAAGACGCCTGGGAGTGGCATCGGGCGCATCCGCAGGGGTACGACGACTGAGATTCGCTCGGTAGCAGCGGACCGGATCTGACCCGAGCAATGCTTCGGCGTCGGGAAACGCCGCGACGCGATGCCGAGGCGCCCGCGGCCAGGTACCTGATGCCGGCTGCCGTTGCGGCCGGGTTTCGTCGCGGCCTGGCGGCCACCGCACGGCGGCTTCAGCGCTTCAGGGCACCTCGCGTTCCACTGCTTGCAGCTGCTTCGCCCACTTACGGAACGCGGCCTCGATGTTGCTGACGTCGTCTGCGGGGAGCGCGTTCATATGGGCGAGCACTCGCCGCGACACGTTCATGTCGTTCGTGATCAGGCTCTGGACCCAGGCCTGGTCTGGGAATAGAAGCTTGAAGTCGGCCCACCTGTGTTTGATGATCGCCCAGAGATCGGTGAGGAGCACGTAGTCGATCGGGCGTCTGCCGCGCGGGCTGTGCCAGGGATCCTTTTGCTCGTCCTTCTTGTGCTTCTCGGCCGTCTGGTGGACGGCGCCCGGAACCGCCGTTTCCCACCAGTCCTTGCCGTAGGCAGCCGCCAGCACGCGTTCGATCAGGTCGCGGACGGAGTTCTCGAAGACGTACAGGGTCGGATACACCCGCTCAGACATCCGCTTCGCGTCCCTCGCGTGGGTCGGGCTCAGAGCGGGGATGGTGCCCACATCCACTCCGGCGATGCTGACCTTGACGTCCTGCTTGGCCGCGGGCCGTTTCGCGCGTTGCTTCGAGTTGTCCGCTGCCGGAGCCGGATGCCCGGCCGCGCGGAGCTCCGTCAAGAGACGCCTGACCTCTGCGGTCTCCTCGTTGCCGAGGTGCTTCAACAGGTCGATCCCGCGCTCGTGGGCGATCGTGTACACAGCGTGCGGGGTGCTCATTGGGAGTTCCCGTTTCCTCGTCGTGACCCGTTGGCTCAGCCGCTGGTGGGTCACCCCCAGGTTCTGGAGCAGCGCTGCCTTGATCTGCGGGTTCGTACGGGCCACCCTCAGACCAGGCCCGTCGCCTTGTAAGCAGTGGTAGGGCCGCCCCCCAACCGCTCGAGCGCGCCCAAATCGACGAGCATCGCGATGCGCCGCTGGATCGTGCTCTCCGACTCCGCGGTCTTCTGCTTCACGGCCTTGATCAAGGTCCCGGCCCGCGACTCCTTGGTCGCGAGCCCCAGGATGGTTGCGTTGGTCTTGTCGGCCCTGATCCTGGCGCGTGCCGCGTCCATGCTGTCGTAGTGGGCGAGCTGGAGGATCGCCATGATCTTGTCCAGTCG
>DASZZG010000028.1:0-9799 GCA_035543355.1 Solirubrobacteraceae bacterium
CCGGCGTCGGTTGCGCCCGCTGTCTTGCCGCCAGCTCGACGCGCGCGCCCTCGGAGTCAACCGGCTTGCCGTCGGACCCGAGCACCTCGATCCCCTGCTCGTCGAGGTAGGAGTGCAGCTCTTGCAGCTGCTCCTTCGTCAGCTCGAGCTCCTCGAGCGCGATCGCCACGTGCTCGAACAAGACGAAGCCCCGTTCCTGCGCCTCACCGATCAGCGGTCGAAGCTCATCGGCTTCGATGATCGGCGCTTCATCCGCCAGCAGTGCTGCCCCGTTCGCCTTAGTGCTCAACCCCGCTCCCTCAGTGGCGCTCGGTCGCGAGTCATAGCACAAGGCCAGACGGAGGGAGGCGCTCGGTAGGCTGCTCCCATGTCGGTCTCGATCCCCGGCCCCGACGTCCAGGCACACCGACCTGCGGTTGAGCTTTCGCTGTCGCGCGTGGGTGTAACCGGCGTCGAGAAGGTCATCCGCATCCGGCGCGACGGCGCCGAGCAGCTCTACCACGCGCGTCTCGACTGCTTTGTCGACCTCGGGCCGCAGCAGAAGGGCGCGCACATGTCGCGCTTCGAGGAGGTGGTCAACGAGGCGATCGGTGAGGTGATCCTGGGTGAGGCCACGTTCAAGGCGGAGACGCTCGCGCAGCATGTCGCCGAGCGCGTACGCGAGCGCCAGGACGCGCGCCGGGCCGAGGTCACGATCGAGGCGCGCTATCCCGAATACAAGCCGGCCCCCGTGTCCGGGATCCCGACGCAGGAGATGTACACGCTGTTCGGGTCCGCGGTGGCTTCGGCGCGCGGGACCCGGCGGCTGGTCGGCGTGGCGGCGCAGGGGATCACGGCATGCCCATGTGCGCAGGGGCTGGTCGAGAGCTCGTCACGAGCTCGCCTGGAAACCGCCGGCTTCAGCGGCGAGCAGATCGACCGCGTGTTCGAGCACGTCGCAGTGGCCACCCACAACCAGCGCGGGATCGGGACCCTGCGGATCGGCTGCCCCGAGGGCTGCGATCAGGACATCGACGCCGGGCAGCTGTTGCAGATCGTCGAGCACTCGATGTCCTCTGAGATCTACGAGCTGATGAAGCGCGACGACGAGCAGGCGGTCGTCGAGAAGGCGCACCGGCGCCCGCGTTTCGTCGAGGACTGTGTGCGCGAGATGGTGCGCGGAGTCCTGGGAGCGTTCCCGGGGCTGGACCACGATGCGTTCATCTCCGCCCACCAGGAGAACCTCGAGACGATCCATCAGCACAACGTGGTCGCCGAGCGCTACGGGCTGGTGGGCGAGTTGCGCCGCGAGCTCGAACGAGGCGAAAGGGTCTCGCGCCACACTTCGATGCGCAACTGGCTCGAGCGCGAGATCTGAACAAGGCTCTAGGCCCACTAGCCGCTGGGAGCGGCGGGCCCGGTGACGCGTTTGCGCTTGGCCTCGTCGATCTTGCGGCGCAGGTCGAAGGCGTAGTCGGCGCCCGACAGCAGCGTGATCGCGACGGTGAGGTAGACCAGCGCGTCGACCCACCACGGGCGCGCGGGAACGGCGATCAGCGCCATCACCGCGGCGACCTGGACGATCGTCTTGAGCTTTCCGAGCGCGCTCACGGGGAGGGCGATGCGCTGTTGCGCGGCGGCCATCCGCAGCGCCGTGACCGCGAACTCACGCGCGATGATCACCATCGCCACCCACGCCGCCACCCGCTGCAGCGACACGAGCGCAACGAGCGCGGCGACGATCAGCAACTTGTCGGCGATCGGATCCATCAGTCGCCCGAAACTCGTCACCCAGTTGCGCGAGCGGGCGAGATAGCCGTCGATCGCGTCGGTGAGCGACGCGACGGCGAAGACCACGGCGGCGAGCAGGTCTCCGTTCGGCTCATGGCCCAGCAACGCCACGACGAGGACCGGCACCGCGAGGATGCGCAGCAGCGTGAGGACGTTCGGGAGGTTGATCGGAAACACGACGCCCGAAAGAGACTAGCTTCCGGGCGGTATGGCGATGGGAGCACGCTTGCGGGCGGCGGCGCGGCAGCGCGGGGAGCCACATGTCCCCGGGCAAGCGGATACCAACTGGTACCTCTGGTGGTATCAACTGGTATCCGGGGTTCGGAAAGACAGCGTGCGATCGCCTGACGGTCGTGCGGTCGTGCGGTCGTCCGCGCCGACCTCGCTTCGCTCGCGCGAGCGCGAGCGCGGTCAGGTCGAGCCAGGCGATCGCTAGGCTCCGGCCCATGCCGCTGATCCCGATGGTCATCGAGCGCAGCGCCCGCGGTGAGCGCGAATTCGACATCTACTCGCGCCTGCTCAACCAGCGGATCATCTTTCTCGGCGACGAGGTCGACGACGACGTCGCCAACCTGATCGTCGCCCAGCTGCTGCACCTCGAGTCCTCGGAGCCCGACAAGGACATCTCGCTCTACATCAACTCGCCCGGCGGCTCGATCTACTCGGGCCTCGCGATCTACGACACGATGCAGTTCATCAAGCCCGACGTGCAGACGATCTGCTTCGGAATGGCGATGTCGATGGGGTCACTGCTGCTGACCGGCGGCGCCAAGGGCAAGCGACTCGCCCTTCCCAACGCCAGCGTCCTGATGCACCAACCCTATGCCGGCTTCGAAGGGCAGTCGACCGACATCGAGATCCACGCGCGAGAGATCCTCGCCACGCGAGCCCGGATCGACGAGATCTACGCCCATCACACCGGTCAGTCGGTCGAACAGATCCACGCCGACTCCGAACGCGATCGCTTCTTCAAGGCCGACGAGGCTGTCGAGTACGGCCTGATCGACAGCGTGCTCGAGCCGCACTAACCGATTTCGACGCGGTGCTCGATCGCGCCGAGGCGCTCGATCTCGATCCGCACCGTGTCTCCGTCGGCCAGCAGGCGCATCGGATCTGAGCCGATCCCGACGCCGGCGGGCGTCCCCGTGAGGATCAGGTCTCCGGGGCGCAGCGTGTGCGTCTGCGAGAGGAAAGCGATCAGCTCGTCGACACCGAAGATCAGGTCGCTCGTGCGGCTGTCCTGGCGCAGCTCGCCGTTGACCCACGTGCGCAGGCGAAGGTCCTCGGCGTCGGGCACCTCGTCGGCGGTCGTGACCCAGGGGCCGAAGGGGCAGAAGGTGTCCGCGCCCTTGCCGCGGACCCAGTGCGCCTCGCGGCCCTGGAGGTCGCGCCCGGAGACATCGTCCGCGACCGCATACCCGCCGACACCGCCGGCCGCGCCGATGACGACGCACAGCTCGCCCTCGTAGTCGAGCCGCCTGACCGCCGCCGGGCAGCGCACGGGCCCGCCCGGAGGCGCGATCGAGCCGGTCATCTTGGCGAAGACGATCGGCTGCTCCGGCGGCTCGGCGCCGGTCTCGGCGGCGTGTGACGCGTAGTTGAGTCCGATGCCGTAGATCGCGCGCGCATCGGGAACGGGCGCGAGCAGCGTGACGTCGTCCAGCGCCCAGCGCTCGCCGTCAGCCGCCCCGGGGGAGTCGTGCCCCAGCAAGTCGCGCACTGAGACGTCGCCGCCGTAGGCGACCAATTCGCCTTCGCGCAGCTCGCCCGCGCGTTGCTTGGAGTCGCCGGGTGCCAGAAACGTCGCAAGCCTCACGGGCGGGAACCTACAGCGCCTGGATGGTCATCCGCGTGCGCGGGGTCGGGGAATCAGCCATCTAGACTCAGGCGCATGGTCTCCCGGGCAGCCTCCCGTTGAGACAGTCCGGCCTGCGGGCCCGCATGTTCAGCGCCGGCGGCCTGCTTGCGCTGCTCGTCGGTGCGATCTTCGTCGTGCTGCTGGTGGCAATCACCGACCTGCGCCATTCCTCCTCGCTCGCCAACCGCTCCGAGCAGGCGATCGTCGCCGCGACCAACGCGCAGAAGCTCACCGTCGATCTCGAGACCGGCGTCCGTGGCCTGCTGATCACCGGCGAGGATCGCTTTCTGAAGCCATACCTGGCGGCACGCCCGCGAGCGCAGAGGCAATCCGAGCAGCTTCAGTACCTCGTGTCCGACGACCCCGCGCAGCGCGCCGCCGCCCGGCGCCTCGCCACGATGGTCCACACCTACATAGCGGACTACGCGCAACCGCTGGTCATCGCACAGCAGCAAGGACAGGTGACGCTGGCGCGCAAGGTCAAGGCGACCGCCGAGGGCGCCGGCCGCTTCGACGCGCTGCGCGCGGGCTTCGCCCGCTTCGTCGATGTCGAGCGCGCCCGCGCGGACCGCCGCCGGCGAAGCGCCGACGAGCACGCGCGCTCGGCGATCGTGCTCGGCGTCGTCGGCCTCGTGGCCTCGGTCCTGCTCGTGCTCGCGTTCACCGGCTACCTCGCTCGCGCCGTGCTGGCCCCCGTCCGCAGGCTCGTCGGGGCAGCGCGCCGCTTCGCGGCCGGGGACCGCTCGGCGAGGGTGCCCGAGGGCGGGGGCGGCGAGGTCGCCGAGCTAGGGCGCACCTTCAATGCGATGGTCGCATCGCTGAACGAATCTGAGCGCGCAAGGGACGAGTTCTTCGCGCTCATCTCGCACGAGCTGCGAACGCCGCTGACCTCGATCATCGGCTATCTGGACCTGCTGAGCGAGGACGGCCAACTCGACTCCGAGTCGGAGCGCTTCGTGGCCGTCGCGCAGCGCAACGCCCAGCGACTCGAGCGCCTGGTCGGGGACCTGCTGTTCCTCGCACAGTTCGAGGCGGGACGGCTGACGCTTGCACGTGACGTGATCGATCTGGCGGCGCTCGCGGCCGAATCCTGCGAGACCGCGCGGCCGCTGGCAGAGCACAGCGGCGTGAAGTTGAGTTGCGAGCTGACCGGTTCACCGCATGTCGAGGGCGATCGCGATCGCCTCGGTCAGCTCGTCGACAACCTCGTCTCCAACGCGCTCAAGTTCACACCCTCCGGCGGACACGTCGAGGTGCGGGCGCGAGCGCATGGCGACGTCGCTGAGATCGAGGTGTCGGACAGCGGCGTGGGCGTTCCCGCCGACGAGCGCGAGCGGTTGTTCGAGCGCTTCTTCCGCGCCTCGACGGCGACCAGCCAAGCGGTTCCCGGGGTGGGCCTCGGGCTGGCGATCGCCAACACGATCGCTCGCGCGCATGCGGGACGGATCGACGTGTCGAGCGTCGAGGGCGAAGGGTCCACGTTCCGGATCACCTTGCCGCTCGCTGCCCCGAGCGCGGCCTCCGGCGAGCAAGACTCGCCGCAGGCCGACGATCCCGTGGCGCTATGAGCGGCGTTGGCTGCGCCGCCGGTGTCGACCGCGACGTCGCTGGCCCCGGCGGCTCGGAGTCGATCCGCCGTCTCGCAGCAGCGCCGGCACCACCCGCTCGCCGATCACCTCGTCGGGCACGCCGGGCGCAAACCCCGGCGGCCGCGCCGGCAGACCGAGGCTTGCGCCACGTCCGACCAGCGCATCGGCGCAGCGTTCAGACAGCGCCGCGATCGTCAGCGAGGGATTGACGCCGAGCGAGGTAGGGACGATCGACGAATCGATGCAGTAGAGACCTTCGTAGCCGAACACCGATCCGCTGTCGTCGACGACGCCGAGGTCGGGCGACGTCGCCATCCGACAGCCGCCGAGCGGATGCGCGACGTAGGCGCCGCGTGTCTCGGTGAGCTTCATGAACCGTCCGAGCCGGCCGCGCTCGACGATCTGGCGGATCGCCGCCTCGGCGGCTTCGCGGACGCGCAGCGACTGTTCCGAGAACGCGTAATTGAAGAGGCCGACGGTGACCGGGCCCGGGTTTGGACGGACGCCCCCGCCGCTCGGCGGGACGGCAAAGAACTGGCCGTCGTTGGTGTCCTCGACCATCGCGAGCAGCTCTATGCGGTTGGCCCAGTGGGCGATCGCGTGCTTCTTCTCGAGCCCCCAGAACGACGGCTCGCCCGTGCCTCGACCGTGGTCGTAGAGGAAGTTCGTCAGCGCGGAGAGGAAGATCTCCTGCAGCGTGAAACGAGTGCCGTCGAACTCGTTGGCGCTGCGCCCGGCGTAGTAGTCGTAGGTCATCGTGGTGATCGGCTTGCCCTTGTAGAAGTCGGCGTAGCCCGGCAGGCCGAGCACGTCGCGCACCTTCTTCGGGTCGTATTCCACAGCGGCGACGTGGTCGCCGTTGGAGCCCAGGTGCTTGCCGACCTCGCTCGAGAGCGATGGCAGCGCGGACTGTGAGCGCATCAGGATCGGCGGCGTGCCCATCGCGCCGGCTGCAAGCACGAGCGCCTTGCACTCGAGCTCGAATCCGCCGCCGGCGACCGGCGCCCGGCTGGGGTGATCGCCCTCGTTGTCCATCCTCTCGGCCGCGACGATGTAACGGTAGGGGCGCGCCTGGGATTGGCGCACCTGCGAGACCTGGACGTTGGCGCGCAGCTGAACGCCGAACCGCTCAGCCGCGCCGAGATAGTTGGTCGGCAGCGTGTTCTTGGCGCCGAAGATGCAGCCGGTGTGGCACCACTTGGCGTTGACGCAGCGATCGGGCGAGATCGCCAACGGGACACGATCGCAGGTGTGCCCGGCGGCTTGAAGCGTCGCCGCCCAGAGCCCGCCGGACTTCGACACCTGCGCCCATGTCGGGCGCGAGATCCGCAGGCCGGCCTCGACGCGCGCGTAGTAGGGATCAAGCGACGTTCTGGCGATCACGTCCGGCCACATGCGCCTGTCCGGCCCATCGCCCGGGCGGCGGTCGCGCCGATTGAAGATCTCCGATGGCGCGCGCAGCGATGCGGCCAGGTAGAGGTTGGAGCCGCCCCCGACGGCGTTGGCGACGACGACCTGCGCGCCCTGTCCCTGGATCAGGTTGTAGACGTTGGAGAGGTGGTCGATGTGCATCGACTGGCGAAACTCGGTGTGCTTGTAGCGCCGGCCGCGCTCGAGCACGACGATCGCGCCCGGATCCACGCCTGCCGCCCGGTAGAGCTCCGCCAGGCGAAACGCTGAGATCGAGCCGCCGAACCCGGTGCCAACGATGCAGACGTCACAGCGGTCGGGCATGCCGGCGCTCCTACGGGAGTGAGCCGCTGGTTGTGCGCTCGCGTGAGAGCCGCCGACCGTAGGAGAAATCGCGCTGGTAACCGTTGGGCGCCTCGCCCGGAAGGCCCATCACGCGGTACCCCGACGCCTTCGCGGCGGTCTGGTTGGGGTTGATCGCCGCCGCGCAGAAAGCCGTGAAGGGAACCGCCGCCGCGGCCTCCCAGACGACCCGTGTGGAATTGGAGAAGTCGAGCCCCGCAAGCGCCACCTGCACGCGATGGCCGAAGTCGAGTGAGAGGAAGTTCGCGCCGAGCGGCAGCGAGCGCGACTCGAGCTCTGTCAGAAACACCGGCTCGAGCGCGTCGAAGCCGATCTCGGGATGGTGGAAGAGCGCGAGCGCGTCGGCCTCGACCGCGCCCGGCAGCTCATCGACGCCGGCGATCGCCGACGGGTCGATCGCCGCCCCGAGATCGGTGGTGGCGGCCCTGCGCCCGGGGATCATCGTGTCGGCGAACGCCTGCAGCGTCGCGTCGTTACCGCCAGCCTGCGCGAGCGCGGGCTCCGGGGCCCCCATCAGCCTGGCGACTTCAAGCGCTTCGGCGACGAGCAGCCCGAGCCCCAGCAGGCTCGCGCGACGAACGAAATCGCGCCGCGAGCATTCCGCCAACAGCTTTCCGTGCTCTGCTCCCCCTGCGATCACCGCGGCTGCACGCTAGCGGTTGCGCAACGCCCTGTCGAATGGGCTCCGGCTGTGATCTAGGATAGTCCGATGCCGAGGATGCGCGCCGTGGTCATCGCAGCGATCGCGCTCGCGTTGATCCCCGCGGGGCAGACGCTCGCGTCCTCCCCGCCGACATCGTGGAACGGCGTCAACCCCTTCCGCTGCACGCTTCAGCAGGCGGGCTTTGGCACGGCTGTCGCCGATCCCGGCGCCGACCCCTTCTGTATCGAGTTCGACAAGACCCACCAGAACGTCACGCAGCTCGGCGTCGTCGACTTCCTCACCCAGGAGCCCGCGAGGGTGGCGCTGGCGGTGCCGAAGTGCTTCTACTTCCAGTCAGACCATTGGCGCGGCAGCATCGTGCAGAGCGACGGCTCGACCAAGACCTACGAATGGGACGGGCACTACTTCTTCGACAAGGCGCGCGGCGAGGGCGGCGCCTGGGTGACGAACTTCAACATCAACGGCCACACCTCCGACCCGGGCATGCTGCCCGGACTCCCGCCGGACTTCGCACGCGATTCCGGCCCCGGCACCGGCGGCGTGCGGACGATGAACGACGTCCCCGGAGACCCCGGCTGCGCCGCGCGTGCAGCGGCGAACCCGAACGCCATCTACGCCGCGCCGCCGCCGCCGCTCAGTCCGGTCTCCGCGTCCCTGCCGCCAGGGCTCTGCGATTCCAACAGTACGGTCGGTCCCACCCACCTCGGGCCCGTCGTGTTCGGCGAGAGCGCCCGCGATCTGCGGATCGACCTCGGCGATCCCGACGGCGCGCGCAACAACTTCGAGAGCTTTTGCGGCGCACGCTTGCTGGTCGAGCGCAAGAGCGCCCTGCTCGACGTCCCAACCGGAGTGCTCGCCACCGCCGACCCGCGCTACCGCGTCCACGGGATCGGCGCGGGCGCGTCGGCGCGGGCCTTTCGCCGGATCCTTCGTGCGGCGCGCCTGCGCGCGAAGCTCGGACGGACGCTGGTGTACCAGGTCCGACCGCGCAGCGGCTTGCTGATCGCAGTTCGCCGCCGGCGCGTCGTGCTGGTCGCCGTCGCGAACCGTACGACGGCGGCGCGCGCGCCGTCGCTACGACGAGCGTTACGCGGCGCGCTGTGAATCTGCTGGAACGCCGATTGCAGTCCGCAATCCTGCAATAGATCCTGCAACGAGCAGGAAAACACGCTGGTAGGTTGACGCCACTGCCGAATCGCCGTCTCCCCGGGGGACGGTGAGCGGGGGACCCAACGGCGGCCGATCGGTCGCGGGGGCGAATCATCGCAGCGACCACCGGCTCTGCCGGCGGTGCCCGTCGATGTAGCGCTACGTCCAGGCGCGAGCCCGTCAGCTCACCTCGCAGGCGCAAATCCGAGCGACGGAAGGGACGGAACGAGTGCTTGATCCGCGGTGCGACCTTGCATCCGAGGAGCTCTGGGCGCAATCGCTAGAGGCATCGCGCGCCCGCCGCACACGCGGGCGTACGCGGGCACGCCCGTTGCACGACCAGGTAGTCGGCACGCTCCCGCGCGCAGCGCCGGTGGAGCAATGGCGCAACCTCGCCGCGCTCGACGAATGGGAGCTCTCGCTCGAGCGCTCGCGCGCGCGGCGGGCAGCAACGACGCCCCGGATGACCTTCGCCGGCGCGCCCAAGCGCGGGCTCTCGATGGCCGCGTTGGTTGCCGTCGCGGCGGCGCCCGCCGCGAGTCTGCTCTCCTCCGCGGGCCCCGAGTTGGCGGGCGCCACCGTGACCCGCGGCGACAGCGGCGACAGCGTGGCTCGCCTGCAGCGCGCGCTCGGCGTGCACGCAGATGGGATCTACGGGCGAGCGACCGCTCATGCTGTCCGGCGCTTGCAGGCACGTCACGGGCTGACGGTGGACGACGTCGTGGGCGCGCGCACTCGGGCTGCGCTGCATTCGCGTGGCGGTTCGCGCGGCGGCCACGGGGGCGTCACGCGGCTGCAGCGCGCGGTCGGCGTGTCGGCCGACGGGGTCTTCGGGCATCGGACGAAACGCGCGGTGATGCACTTCCAGAAGCGCCACAGGCTCAAGGTCGACGGCGTGGTCGGGCCCGCCACCTGGTCGGCGCTCGGCGTGCGGGGCAACCCGCCGGTGCTGCATCCCCGCCACTCCCACCGCGCGCGACGCGCCTCGCACCACCG
>DASZZG010000029.1:0-9579 GCA_035543355.1 Solirubrobacteraceae bacterium
GGAGCTCCAGCCAGATGCGGTCCAGTCTCATCGCTTGCGATGTCCGGTGGCGCCGACGGGCGGGGGGCGGCGATGGTCGCCCCCGCAATACGCCGTCGCGGGGAGGATCGGGGTTTGGAGCCGGGTGGGGGCGGGTGATATTGCTGGGTCGCCCATCGCCGCCCCCCGCCTCGTGCTCCAACAACGACCTTGATTTCAGCGTGGCTCTTGCTTCCTTCACGCCTGTCGGTGGTGGAGCTAAACCGGTCAGCTCGAAGAGTCTTGCTCCTGGGGTTTGGAGCGTGGGTGAGGACGTGCTTGCCCAGGTGAGGAAGGTGGCTGGTGGGGCGTCGCAGGTGAGGGTGCCGTGGTCGAGGACTAGGACTCGGTCGGCTGCTGAGAGGCAGCGTTCGAGGCGGTGCTCGGCGAGCAGAATGGTCGTTCCCCATTCTTCGTTGAGGCGGCGCAGGAGGCCGATGAGCTCGTCGCCGGCTACGGGGTCGAGCTGCGAGGTGGGCTCGTCGAGCAGGACGAGTTGTGGACGGCCCGCGAGCGACGCGCCGAGGGCGACGCGCTGCAGCTCGCCGCCCGAGAGCTCGTGGGTCGGGCGGTCGAGCAGTTGCTCCAAGCCGAGCGCGAGCGCGGTCTCCTCGACTCCCCGCGCCACCGCTGCGGCTGCCAGGCCACGGTTGCGCAGGCCGAGCGCAAGCTCCGCCTTCACCGTGCCCATCACGACCTGCGTCTCGGGGTCCTGAGACAGCATTCCGGCGACGGCTCCTATTTCACCCGGCCCATCATCGTGCGTGTCGAGTCCGCAGACGGTCACCCGGCCGGCGAACTCGCCGCCGTAGAAATGCGGCACGAGCCCACAAGCGGCCCGCAGCAGGGTCGACTTCCCCGATCCCGACCCGCCGGCCAGGACGACGAACTCGCCTTCGCCGACGTCGATCGAGATGTCAGCCAGCGCCGGACGGCCCGTGCCCGGGTACGTGTACGTCAGCTGCTCGCAGGTCAGCACGCTCACGTGACGATTCCCCTGCGATCGACGAACGGCGCCAGGGCGCAGATCAGCAGCCCCGCGCAGAGCGCCGCCGTGCCCGCGCCCAGGGGCAACGACAGCCGTGGATAGGCATGGAATGGCAGGGCGCCGCCGACCCGCGCTGCGATCGTGGCGCCGGCGATCAGCGCAGCCGCCGCGGTGAAGGCGATGTCGTGGCGCGACCAGGGTTGGCGCAGGCCGGCCGTCCGAGCGGCGCCCGTTCCGTAGCCGCGCAGCTCGAGCGTCGCCGCGACGTCGACCGCGCGGTCGAGCGCTCCGGCGGTGACAGCGCGCAGCAGCGCCAGCCGCGAGGCCGAGCCCCCCGGCCGGCAGCGCTGAGCGTCGGCCAGGCGCCGTGCATCGCGCGCCAGCACCGGAAACATCCGCGTCGCGAGCGCGGCCGTCAGTGCGGAGCGAAAGCCGACACGGCGGAACAGATCGAGAACCTCGTCGGGATCGACGGCTGCGACGTAGAGCGCGCAGGCAAGGCAGATCGCGAGCACGCGCAGCCCGATGACGCCGCCGTAGACGGCGTTCTCCACGGTGACGTCGGTGTGCCCCACCAGCGGCAGGTCGCCGAGGCGCGCGATCACCGTCAGTCCGTTGTGGGAGACCAGCGGGTTGATCGCAGCGAAGATCAGCGCCAGCGGCACGGCGAGCCGCGCTGCGCGGCCCACTTCGCGCGATACGCCGGCGGCGGCGGCCGCGCACAGCACGACCAGCACGACCGCCGCGAGGACGACCGGATTGTCATAGACGACCGCGACCAGGATCAGCGCGCCGCAGTACGCGCAGCCGACCGCGGCACGGGTGGCGTGCAACGGGCTGGCTACCCGGAGGTAATTCATCGCGCTACCAGCGGCAGCGGGCCAGGCCGACCACCCTCGACGGCGATCGCAAAGCGGCGCTGGAGCGCCGACGGCGTCAGCGCGCGCGCCGCCGCCTCGACCCCGGCGCGGTCGGCGCCGGTGACGATCCAGGTCGGCTGCTGGTCGCGATAGCGGGTGGCGGCCACCAGCCCACCGCCAGGGGCGAGCGCGCGCACAGCCGCACCGCGATCGTTGAGCAGCGCGATGCTGCGCCCGTCACGCGCCGGCCGGGCGAAGACCCCGCTGGCGCCGGGCCCGCGCTCGAGCGGCGTCGCGGCCGCGTCGCCGCGGATCTCCGCCCACGGCCCCACGAGCAGCCTGACGGTGTCCTTGCCGGCACTGCCGCCGAACGCGGCGCTCGATGCCGTCACGCCGATCCCGTCGAGGTGGCGCGCCACCTGTGCGCAGGCGGCGGTCGCGCCGCGGGCGCAGTCGATCCGCACGGGCAGGCGCTTGCCGTCGCTGCCGGAGCGAAACGGCTCGGGGAAGGAGCCCACGACGGCCGGTACGCGCATCGCCGCGGACCATACGTGGCGATCCCACCACACTCGGTCACCGGCGTGCAACACGGTCGCGGCCGCGCCGCGCGGCGCTTCGATCCCGTTGACGTAGAAGAACCAGTCCACCGGCGCCCCTCGCTCGCGCCCGCCCGCGAGCCCGTTGATCGACTGGACGAATCCGCCCCCGTAGCGAGTCTCGACTCTGTGGCCGCGCTCGAGGAAGCGCATCACGGTCTCGCTGCCGTGCGCGCGCCCGGGGGCCGTGGCGCCGATCGTGTGGGCGCCGAAATCCCGTGTGACCAGCAGCGAGACCCCGTGTGGGGCGGCCCCGGCGCCGAGGCCGCACCCGCCCGCGACCGCGGCCGCGGCCGCCAGGGCGACGGCGATCGTCAGCGCGGGCCGGCAGCGGCTCACGTCACCGTCAGCTCCTGCGGGAACGCCTGCACTGCGCCCGCAGCGCTCGCGTTAACCTGATAGGTCCCGGCGGCGGCGGGAGCGCTCAGCGTGGCGACGCCGTCGACCGTCATCGCTGTGGCCGACCCGAGCGTCACGGTGGCACCGTTCGCGGGCTGCGCGTTGCCCTGGTCGTCTTCCGCCGAGACCTTCACCGAGAGCATGGCGGCGGCCGGCACGCGATCGGCGGACAGCGACAGCGAGAGCGTCGGCTGGCAGGCCCCTGCGCTCGACATCAGGCAGTAGAACCAGAGCACCCGCTGGCCTGAGCGCAGCGCGCGCCGGTCGCCGAAGGGCCCGGCGGTATTCGCCGCTCCGGTCGTGGCGAGCTTGCCGTCAACCTTGTACACCCAGCCGTCCTGGCCGCTGTTGGCCTCCGCGCCGATCTGCGAGACGAACAGCGAGGAGGAGTCGCGCGCGCGGGCTGAGCAGCGGCCGTAGTCGCGCAGCACGAATGAAGGGCCCCCCGCGCGCCGAAACGCGTCCAGGGCCGCGAGCGACGTGCCGGCCGCGACCGCGCAGCGGCGGCCCCCCACGCGTAGCGTCGTGGAACGTGCGGAGACCGTCGCCGGCGGGTACAGCAGCGCGGAGCGCCCGGCGACCATCACCCCGACGCGTGGCGTCGCGCTCCTGCGTGCAAGCGCCGTCGGCGTGACGACGGTCGCGCTCAGCGCAACCGCCAGGCCGACTGCAGTACGTCTCATGTCACGCGGAACAGGACGCGCGCCTGCTGCTCGATCGAGGCGTTGTCGATGCTCGCGACGACGAGCTCGTAACGCCCCACCGGAAGCGGCTTCGGCAGGAGCAGCGACCAGTCGGCGCCATCGGACACCTTGGCGAACCAGCCGCGCGTGCAGGCGACGTCGCGCAGGCGGCCGTAGTGCTGGCTGAAGTACTGGCAGCCGCCCTCGGACGTGTAGCGGATCAGACGCAGCCTGACCTCCCTGACGCCGGCGCTGCCGGCGCTGACGGTGCCACTGAGCCGGCGCGGCGCGTGCGACGCGCGGAAGCGCCGGCCGTTGGCGATGCCGTTGATCACCGGCTGCGACGGGGTGAACGAGGCCGGCGTCAGCCCGCTGCCCGTCGTGGCGCCGCCGGCACCGCCGCCGATCGCGGCCTGCGACGGCGTGGGCGGGGGCGAGGCCGGGGTCAGCCCGCTGCCTGTCGCGGCGCCGCCACCGCTCCCGGTGTTGCCGCTGCCGGCGCTGGTGCCGCAGTTCCCGTCGTTGCCGTTGTGAACGCACACGGCAGCGGGCACGGCGGGCACCCGCGACGGCGCGGTCGCGCTCAATCCGACGGTGCCGGTAGCGCTCAGCGCCAGCGTAGCCTGTCCGTTGGTGCCGGTGGTCGCGCTCCCGCCGCCGCCCGCGACGGTCGCACCCGCGGCAGGCGCCGCAGTCGTCGTCGTGCCGTCGCTGCGGTACTCGGTCACGGACACCGTGAAGGGCGTCCCCTGCTGGACGCTCGCCGGGACGCCGGCGAGCTGGAGCGGAAAGCGCGTCGGCGGCCCACCGTTGTAATCGACCGCCATGAGCACCTCGTCGAGCGGCTGCAGCTCGGTCTGGCAGATGCCCGTCTGGGAATAGGTGTAGCCGCCCCCGCGGCCAAGCCAGAAGGCCCAGTAGTCCTGCATCGTGTAGGTGTGGGTCTCGCCGAGGATCGTGCTCGTGAAGCAGTTGCGATCCCAGTTGCCGTTGGTCGCCAGGTCGATCGCGCCCGCCGCGCTGGTCCCCGTCGCGGGGCCGCCGGTAACGGGTGGCGGGACGGTCGTGGTCATCACCGCGGTGAGCGGGAGCAGCGTCGAGCTGGCGCCTTCCACGCGCACATTCACCAGCGCCGGTGCACCGGCGCGCGCGCTCGTTGCGACGAGCGCCGACAGCAGCAAGACGGTCCCGATCGGGACGAGGAAACGATGGAGCTTCATTTTCAGCCACCCCTTTCCGCGAGGGTGCTCGAGGCTGTCGGTCGGAGGCAGGTCTCCTGGCTCCCGGGCCTGACCCCTCCGCGCCTTCCCAGATCGCTGGTCGCGATCCAGTGGCAAGCGGCGCGCCTGGGCGCGTCGCGTGCGGCTGGGCATCCCCGGTCACAGTGGCGGGTCCGCGCCGGAATCTCACCGGCTTCCCTGACCACCGACCCTGAACATTGCGCATCCTACCGCTCGATCGCCCTCACTACACTCGGTCCGTCATGACCGTGAACCTGACGCGCATCTATACACGCCTGGGCGACGCCGGCGAGACGCACCTCGGCGACATGAGCCGCGTCGCAAAGACACATCCGCGGATCGAGGCCTACGGGACGATCGACGAGCTCAACTCACAGCTCGGCGTCGCGCTCACAACCGAGGGGCTGCCGCCGGGCTACGGCGATTGGCTGCGACAAATCCAGAACGACCTCTTCGACCTCGGGGCCGACATATCGGTGCCCGAAAGCGAAGACGACACGCGCGAGCGCCTGCGCGTCGCACCCGAGCAGACCACCTGGCTGGAGGAGCGCTGCGACGAGGTCAACGCGACGCTCGCGCCGCTCAAGTCGTTCCTGCTGCCGGGAGGCACGCCGGCGGCGGCGCAGTTGCACGTGTGCCGGACGGTCTGCCGCCGCGCCGAACGGCGCGCGATCGACCTCGGCTCGGGCGTCAACGCAGAGATCGTGCGCTACCTCAACCGCCTCTCCGATCTGCTCTTCATCCTCAGCCGCGGCGCCAATGCCGGTGACGAGCCGCTGTGGCGGCCCGGCGCAGGACAGTAAGCCGCGCCTCAGTTACGCCGCAACGCGAGCGCCAGCCCGGAGACGATCGCGGCGCCAATCGCGGCGATCGCGACAGCGGCGGCCACCGTCGCGGTGTGGATCTGTGCGAAAGCCAGCGCCGCCTCGGGTCGTGTGAGCGCGAACGCCACCACGACCACGAGACCGACGAGCCCGAGGAGGATCGAGGGCGCGAGCGTGTGGCTCACGCGCACGACCGCGGCTCGCCCGGTGCGTGCGGGCCAGCGGTGCTGTGCCGCCCACAGCGCAGCGACAGCGACGAGCGTCCAGCTCGTCGCGACGAGGAAGCCGCCGACTACGTCACTCGGGAAGTGCCAGCCGAGCGTTATCAGCGCGAGCGACGTCGCAACGGCGAACGCCGCACCGATTGCGGTGATCAACGGACGCAGCCGCGGTCCTGCAACGACCACGGCGCAGAGCGCCAGCGACATCGCCGCGGTGGCGTGTCCGCTCGGGAACGACGCCGCGGCGACCGGCGGCACGCTGAGGGTCGTGGCGTGCGAATGGGCGAGCAGCGGCTTGAGCAGCTCCGCTGACGCGGTCCCGCCCGCCACCACCACCGGGACGAGCAGCGCCGAACGCGGACCGCCATTACGCAGGCCCAGCAGGCACACCAGCGCGCCAAGTACGAAGAGCGGCAGCGGAGCGCCGAGCCAAAGGATCGCGTAAGCGACCGGCGCGGTGTGCGGCCCGCGCAGCGTCAGGAAGCCGTCCAGCGTGACGGCGTCATAGAAACGGGCGAGGGGCAGCCAGGCGACCAGCGCCCAGATGGCGATCAGGGCGGCCGTCGCCACGCCGGCGCCCGCGAGGGCGTGCTGTGGACTGCGCTTCATACGGTGAGGCTGTCAGGCGAATCCAAAGCTGGGTTAAGCCGGCAGCGCCGTGCCATAGCCTGCCGTGTGATGCCCGACGACGACGCGGCGGCGGTCATAGCGCGCGCGATCGACGCCGCCAATCGGCACGACGTCGAAGGCTGGCTGGCGCTGCTGCACCCTGAGGTCGAGCTGTACGCCTTTCGCGGGCTGAGGCGCGGGCGTGACGAGGCGCGCGCGTGGATGGGAACGCCCGGCTACGAGGAGCTCGACCAGGAGCTCGAGCTGGAGCGCGTTATCGAGGCGGGCGACCAGGTCGTCGCGCTGGTCGTGCGGCGGTTGCGCTGGAAGAGCGACGGCTCGCTCGCGGACGAGCACCGGATGGGCCACCTGTATCGGATTCGGGACGGCCTGATCGTCCACTGGCAGCCCTTCGTCGACCCGGCCGACGCGTTGCGGGCCGCGGGTATCGGCGAGAACGACGCCGCCGTCTGAACTCGCGCTACTCGGCCGCGGCCGCGGGAGCGGGAGCGTTCTGCTTCGCCCAGGACACGATCTTCGAGCCGCCGGCGATCGTCGTGCCGTCGGCGAAACGCAGCACGGGCAGCTTCTCCTGTCCGCTCATCTCCTTCAGCTCGGGCCGCCTGCCCTTCGTGAACAGCCCGAACGGAATCCCTCTGGCGAACACGACCTTCTCGTAGTCGTGGCCGGCGTCGCGCAAAGCCTCGTGCGCGCGCCGGCAGGCATGCGGTCTGGGCCCACCCTCGTCGATGTGACAGACGTAGAGCGTCAACTTGTCAGGCACGGGCAAGCTCCAGGTTCGCCGACACGGTCCCTACTCTCGCAGCCCCACGGATTCGAGGGCTTGTCGGTCCGTCGTGTACCAGTCCATCGTGACCACCTTTCGGTCGCGCAGGCCGTAGACGTGCCAAAAAGTGCCGCCTACGAAAACGCCGCTGCCTGTGCCGCGCCCCTCTTCCAGCACGCGTACTACGACGCGCTCTCCAGCGTCGATGAACTCCTCCGCCTTCATCGAGTACTCACCGAAGACTCCCATCCAAGAAGTCGCCGCGGCTCTCAGTCCTTCGCGACCGTGCCACGTACCCGGGTCCGGGAGGGGCGCGTGCCTGCGCGTCACCAGGTCATCGTCGAACAGCGCCAGCGCCTCCTCAAACTCCCCCGCTGCAAAATGCTCGAAGAAACGGCGCACCACGTTGACGTTCTCGTGCGACATCAGACGCCAGTATGCCGCGACTCAGCGCACCCAGATCTGTGGCGGCACGGGTCCTCTGCTGCGTCAGCGGCGTTCGAGCACGACGACCGGGATCTCGCGGTCGGTTGTCGACTGGTATGCGTCGTAGTCTGGCCACACCTCGGTCATCAGCTTTCAGAGGCGGTCGCGCTCGTCGCCCTCAGCGGTGGATGACCGCACGGAGATTTCCTCCGAGCGGATCTGGATCGTCGCCTCCGGCGAGCTGCTGAGATTCTCGTACCACGAGGGGTTGTGGGGCCACCCGCCCTTCGAGGCGACGAGCACCCAGCGGTCGCCGTCGGTTCGGAAGATCAGGGGAGTGGTGCGTGGTCGGCCCGAGCGTCGCCCGGTCGTCGTGAGCAGCAGGACCGTCGTGCCACGCCAGTCGTAACCGCGCTCGCCGCCGGTCTCACGATAGACGCGAACGTGCTCGTCGCCGAACAGCTCGCCAGGGGACGGGTCGTCGCTCACCCGGGAAGCGTAGACGCCTCGTCGAGCAGGTGGATGTCGAACTGTCACGAGACCGGGTCATAGAGGGTCCAGTTGACGGCCGTCAAGTTGACCGGACGATCGCGCGCCTGGCTGAGGGATACTGGGCGGGCGATGTCGCAGGAGAACGTGGAACTCGTGCGTAGCGTCTATGACGCTGTCGGCCGCCGTGACGCCGCGAGTGTCCTGGCGTTGTACGACCCGGACGTCGAGTGGGATTCCACTCGCGGCCCGATGCGGGATCTCATGGGTGGACCGACGGTGTACCACGGCCACGACGAGCTTCGACGCTGGTTTCGCGAGTGGTACGAGGCGTGGGAGAACGTCGAGGCGAACGTCGAAGAGTTGATCGACGCGGGCGACCAGGTCATCGCGGTGCTGAACTACCGAGGCCGGGGCCGGGTAAGCGGAGTCGAAGTGGAACTCACCGCTATGGCGGGTGTCTGGACGATCCGGAAGGGAAAGATCGTCCGGGTGGTGTGGTTCGGGTCGCGCGCCGAGGCCTTCGAAGCCGTGGGGCTGGCGGAGTAGGCGATGTCTGAGGAGAACGTAGAGGTGGTGCGCGGTGTTTATCGCGGCACGAGCCGAAGGGGCATCTATGACGTGCTCGGCGACGAGATCGAGTGGGACGCGACGAACACCCAAGCGCCGGACGCCGGGATCTACCGCGGACTCGACGCATTCAAAGGGGCCTACGACGCTTGGCGGGACACCTGGGACGGGTATGAGGTCGCGGTTGACGAACTGATCGATGCCGGCAGCAGCGTGATAGCCGTCACGCGCCAGCGCGGCCGCGGGAAGAGAAGCGGCATCGAGAGCGAACAGCTGATGGTCGCGGTCTATACATTCCGCGACGGAAAGGTCGTGCTCTTTCGCATCTACGACACCAAGGCCGAGGCGCTCGAAGCCGTGGGGCTGCTGGAGTAGCGAGTGCCCCGGTGCGTCCAGTCGCCCGCGAGACTGTCGGGCATTCGCCCCGAGAACGCGAAAACCCGCTGCCAGAGCGGGGTTTCGGTAGTACCGCTACGGGGATTCGAACCCCGGTTTCCGCCGTGAGAGGGCGGCGTCCTAGTCCCCTAGACGATAGCGGCGCGAGACCGCGGCCAGGCTAGCAAAGCACTACTCGACGACCGCCTGAACGGCCGATCAACGACGCGGTCCCGAGGCGGTGCGCTATCGTCGCGAATGTGCTCGCGGCGCGCCCTGCGCATGCAGCGAGCGGTCATCGCGGCTGTGGCGAAATTGGTATACGCGCAGGCTTCAGGAGTCTGTGGGGGCAACCCCGTGGAGGTTCGAGTCCTCTCAGCCGCACTAAGGGTCTATCCCGTTAGGGACGTGCGACCGGGGTGGTCATGGACGGAGCGGGGCGGGTTCGGCGTGGTCCGCCGTAGCATCGCTACGGGGGATCCGCGACGGAGTC
>DASZZG010000030.1:0-1619 GCA_035543355.1 Solirubrobacteraceae bacterium
CGGCGACAGGTGATGGCAGACCATCAGCATGTCGAGGTGCTCGGCGAGCGTGTTGACCGTGTACGGCCGTGTCGGGTTGGTCGAAGAGGGCAGCACGTTGGGCTGTGAGGCGACGCGGATGATGTCTGGGGCGTGGCCACCGCCGGCGCCCTCGGAGTGGTAGGTGTGGATCGTGCGCCCGGCGATCGCCTCGAGCGTCGACTCGAGGTAGCCGGCCTCGTTGAGCGTGTCGGTGTGGATCGCCACCTGGACTGCGCCGGCGTCGGCGACGCGCAGGCAGGCGTCGATCGCGGCGGGCGTCGATCCCCAGTCCTCGTGCAACTTGAAGCCGCCGGCGCCGCCACGCAGCTGCTCCCACAAGCCCTCCGCCGACACGCTGTTGCCCTTTCCCAGCAGGAGGAAGTTGACGGGAACAGCGTCCAGTGACGCGAGCATCGCCGCGAGCGCGTGGGCGCCAGGCGTCACGGTCGTGGCCTTGGTCCCCTCCGCGGGCCCCGTCCCGCCGCCGATCAGCGTCGTCATCCCTGCCGCGACCGCCTCGTCGATGATCTGCGGGCAGATGAAGTGGACATGGCAGTCGACTCCGCCGGCGGTCAGGATCCGCCGCTCCCCGGCCAGGATCTCCGTGCTCGGGCCGATCGCGAGCTGCGGGTGCACGCCGTCCATCGTGTCCGGATTGCCGGCCTTGCCCAGTGCGACGATCCGGCCGTCGCGAACGCCGACGTCGCATTTCACGACGCCCCAGTGATCGAGCACGACGGCGTTCGTGATGACCAGGTCGGGAGCGCCCTCGGCGCGCGTGACGATCGACTGCCCCATCGACTCGCGGATCGTCTTGCCTCCGCCGAAGACCGCCTGATCCCCGCCGGCGCAGTCGTCGCGCTCGACCTCTATCAGAATGTCCGAATCGGCGAGGCGGATTCGATCGCCGGCCGTCGGGCCGTACAGCTCGGCGGCGCGCTGACGGGAGATCGTCGTCGGCGCCGGATCGGCGGGATCGGTCACGGCCGGCCGCCGTCGAGCCGCAACCCGGGGACGCGCCGCGCGCCGCCCAGCTCGACCAGCTTGACGTCGACCGAGACGCCGGGCTCGAAGCGCCGCGATGTGCCGGCGGGGACGTCGAGCCGATGCCCGCGCGCCGCTTCGCGGTCGAACTCCAGCGCCGGGTTGGCCTGTGCGAAGTGGTAGTGCGACCCCACCTGGATCGGCCGGTCGCCGGTGTTGGACACGCGCAGCGTCACGCGTCCGCGCCCTGGCGCCAGCTCGAGCTCGCCGTCGCCGCAGATGACCTCGCCGGGGATGGTCACTGGATCGGCTGGTGGATCGTGACGAGCTTGCGCCCGTCGGGAAAGGTCGCCTCGACCGCCACCTCGTCCACCAGCTCGGGCACGCCCTCCATCACGTCTTCGCGGCCGATGACGTCGCGGCCCGCCGACATCAGCTCCTCGACGGTGCGCCCGTCGCGCGCCTCCTCGATCACCCAGGTGGCAAGCAGCGCCACGACCTCGGGATGGTTCAGCTTGACGCCGCGCGCGCGGCGATCGCGCGCGATCTGGCCGGCGACGTAGAGCAGCAGCTTCTCCTGATCGGACGGCGGCAGGTGCACGGCGTCGAGATTA
>DASZZG010000031.1:0-4936 GCA_035543355.1 Solirubrobacteraceae bacterium
AACCGCTGTGTCGCTCTCCGCAGCCTTCGTCGGGGCCGCTCTCGCGCTGGCGCTCATCGACCTGTCACGGCCTCTGGCCGCCCTAATCGGTGCCGCTGCCGGGTGGGTCCTCTCCTCGCTCGTTCTCGGTGCGGCAGCCGAACGCCTCGATCGGCGTCTCCACCGGATGGGAGCAGGCCGCTTATTCCGGCGCCGCCGTCAGTAAAGCGGTCGCTCGAGGCGCACTTCGTGAGAGCGGCTACCACTCTCAGCGGCGTATGCGCAAGACTTCCCCTCTGGTGGGCAACCACTACGCAGCAGCTGGCTGCTGCTCCGACGGAATGCATCACTGGCGGCCGGTCTCGGATCGGCGGTCCCGTGGTAGCAGGGGCCTTCGAAGCGGGAGCGCCGGCGCGGTCAGCGCGCGGGGATGAACGGGGGCGCGTCTGAGGCGGGTGCGCCTCCGGTTGCCCTATCGCGTAACCCGGCGGCTTCGAGGGCTTCTGCCCTATCGCGGTAGGCGCGTGCGAGAACCGCCTGGCCGTCCTCGACCCGAATGACCCCATAGACGGTTTCCTCCACGGCGAGCCCGCTCGCCGCTCCGAGGCCGCCCACATATCCGCGCAGGAAGACATCCGTGCTGCCAGGTGGATTGACAAACTCGAGGAGCTCCATCGCCGTGTACGTCCACGACTCTCGCCAGGAGTTGAGCGCCTGTTTCCAGTCCTCTCGTCCCGTGTAGGTACCGAACGAGAAGAGCGTTCCGGTCGCGTCCTCGCTGACGACTCGCGCGAAGCTCAGGTCGCCATCTCGAAGTTGCTCTGCGAGTCGGTGGTAGTACCGAGCCACGACCGCCGTCCGCAACCGCGAATGCGGCAGTTCGAAGAAGAACGCCCGTGCCCGCTGACTCCGCGTCGTCAGGCCGAAGATAAACGCGAACAGCGGGCTGCTCGTCGAATAGCCGCGCGGGAAGACGGCGTGGTGCTTGCCGATACGAGGCCGCTCCATCCGCCGCGAAGTATCCCGAGGGCTGAAGTCCGGTGCTACTCCGCTAGCCCACCCGGCTCGACTCCGTCGAGCGAGGCGCATGCGGGAGCGGATCGACAGCCGCGAGAGTGCCCCTTAAGTGGGAAAGGAAGAGTGAGCTGGCCACTTCCGCTTTTGGCCAGAGCAGCGAGCGGGCGGCGGCGCGCGTCTCGTGATGGTTCGATGGATATGTCGGGTGAGCGATCAGAGCGTGAGGCGCAACCGCCAGCGTGGTCCAGCAAGCGCCGGCCGGACAGCATGGGACCCGCCGGCACGTCCTTCGAGCGGTGGTAGGGTCACGCTCGATCGTTCCGGCCTCCGATAATCGGGGAGACGCTGCAATCTTCTTCACGGAGATCCGCCGCAGGCGTCACGTCACGGCTGTTCTCGCGTTCAGCGTTGTGCTTTCGCTTGTCGCGACGGCGGTACCGGTCGCTGCCGCAGAGCCTGGAGCCGGTGCCGCTAGGCACCGCAAGAAGGGGAAGCGTTGCAGGGGGCCCCACGGCAAGGCGAAGAAGGCCTGCAAGAAGGCGAAGCCGCGGACCGAGGCGAAACCGCCGGAGCGATACCTTCAGTTCGATGGCGCCGCCAACTACGTCGAGGCCCCCGACAGCACGGCTCTCAGTGTGGACGCCACCGGCTCACTGTCGGTCTCCGTTTGGATGCGACCCGACGCGCTCACTTTCATCCACACCGAAGGGTCCCTCCCCAGCGAGCAGTACGTCCACTGGCTCGGCAAAGGCGGCAAGGGCCAGTCCGAGTGGGTCTTTCGAATGTACAGCGTTACCAACCCTCCGGGCCCGCGCGAGAATCGCATCAGCTTCTACGTCTTCAATCTGACCGGCGGCCGTGGCTGTGGCAGTTACTTTCAGGACCCTGTTCAGACTGGGCGGTGGATCCACGTCGTCGGTGTTGTCGATGGCATGGCGCAGACAACGTCGATCTACAAGAACGGCGTGCTGCGCAACACCAATTCGTACGCCGGCATCATCACACCGCGCCACGGTGCGGCGCCATTGCGCTTGGGCACGCAAGATCTCGCCAGCTTTTCCCAGGGCGCGCTAGCGCAGGTCGACGTCTGGAACCGTGTGCTGACAGCGAACGAGATCGCCAAATTGCACACTCTGGGAACCGTTCCGCGGGGCGGATTGGCCGCCGAGTACAAGCTCAACGAGGGTGCGGGGAGCACCGCCTTCGATACAGCGAGCGGTAACAACGGAGTCGTCTTCGGCGCCACCTGGGGCATGGGTAGCTATGCGCTGCAAACCGACACCGGCAGCAGCGGCGGCGGCTGCTGACCCCGCTTCGACTCGGGTCAACTCGCGGTCCCGACCCACAAATGCGATAGAGACGAGCAACGGGAGTGATATGCTGGCATACCCGTGAAGCGTACGACGGTCAAACTCCCCGATGATCTCGACGCGCGGCTTCGTCACGAGGCCCAGCGGCGCGGCACCACGATCGCCGAGGTCACGCGCACAGCCCTCGAGGCGCACATCGGGACCGGGTCTCGCCGTCGTCTCGGCGCCGCCGCTGCCGGACGCAGCGGACGGGCCGACATCTCCGAGCGCATCGAGGAGATCATCGCCGCGGAGGTCAAGCGATCGCCCTGATCGTCGACTCGGGCCCGCTCTATGCCTACGCTGACGCCGACGATGCCCACCACGCCGAGTGCCGCGAGTTGCTGGAAGCCCACCCCGGTCCACTGCTCGTCCCCAGCCTCGCCGTCACGGAGGTCGCTTACCTGCTCGCCACCCGCCTCGGCTGGCAGCCCGAGGTCCTCTTCCTAGGCGACCTCGCCGCCGGCAATTTCACGCTCGAGCCCGTTCGCGCTCCCGATCTGCTCAGGATGGCCGAACTCGTCGGCCGCTATCACGACCTGCCCCTCGGCAGCGTCGACGCCTCCGTAATCGCCGCCGCCGAGCGCTTGGGCATCACCGACATCGCCACACTGGATCACCGCCACTTCGGCATCGTGCGCCCCAAGTACGCCAAAACGCTCAACCTGCTGCCCTAAGCGGTTGCCCGAGATAGACGGGCGCCCGCCTCTTAACGCCGACTTAACAATCCCAGCGTTTCCAGCTTCATACAGACGTCCAATACTGCGCACCCGCAGCATCGGGCCCGCGCAGGGCCGAACGAGGGAGTGTGAGGCTGTGTATCAATTCAGCCGCGCGATCTACAGACAACTCGCCCAGGAGATCCAGTCCGACCGTCCGGACTCCGTGGCCAACCACGCGCAGGTGCTGCGTGCATGCGAGGCCGCGATCGAGCGCCTCGCAAACGATCGCCACTATTTTGCGCGCCCCACGCGCACGCTGTTCAACGACGTCCGGATCTACTTTCCGATGACCTCCCAGCGTCGCGTCTACGAGGTGATCGAGGCCTACATGCGCTTCGCCGACGATTTCCTCGCACGCCAGCCGCACCGTGGCTTCGATCTCAACGGCAACCCGCTCGAGTGCCGCGCAACTACGCGCAAGGGCACTCCCTGTCAGCGAATGCCGCTACCGCACAACGGCTACTGCCCGTCGCACCAGCACCTGGCCGACACCGAGCAGATCGAGGTAATCGCGGCCTGAGGTCGCGCAGCCAGCCCCGCGCCAGCACTCAGACGCGCTCGATCGACTCCATCGCGGCGGCGCCCCCCGGGCCCACCTGGCGCTGACGCTTCCGCGGCAGGTAGCCTGATCCACCGTGCTACTCGGCGTCGACGTCGGCGGAACGTTCACCGACGCCGTGCTCGCGAGCGACGGGCGGATCTTCAGCGCGAAAGCGCCGACGACGCCGCGGGACCAATCCGAAGGAGCCTTGACGGCGATCGCCGCGGTCATCGAAAGCGCCGGCGCGAGCGCTGCCGACGTGCGCCTTTTTGCGCACGGGATGACGGTCGCGACCAACGCGCTGCTCGAGGGACAGGGCGCGCGCACCGCGCTCGTCGCGACCGCGGGGTTCACCGACGTCGTCGAGCTCGGCCGCCAGGCGCGGGCTCACCTCTATCGCCTGTGCGAGGCGCGCCCGGCGCCGCTCGTGCCGGCGGAGCTGCGCTTCGGCGCGGATGAGCGGATGACGCCCGAGGGACCGCTGCGCGCGCTGTCGGACGAGTCGGTGGAGACGATCTGCGACGCGCTCGCCGAAGAGCGGGTGGAATCGGTCGGGATCGTGCTGCTGCACGCCTATCGTCATCCCGACCACGAGCGCCGGCTGCGAGACGCGATCGCCGAGCGCCTGCCCGGCGTCCACGTATCGCTTTCGCACGAGGTCAGTGGCACCTTCCGCGAGTACGAGCGAGGCTGCACGACCGAGATCGACGCCGCGCTCTCGCCGCTGCTCGCGCGCTACCTGCGGCGGCTCGCCACGCGCGCCGCGGACGCGGGACTGCCCGCCCCTTCGATAATGCAGTCGAGCGGCGGCCTGGCCGATGTCGAGCAGGCGGCCGGCCACGCCGCCCTGACGGTCCTCTCCGGGCCGGCGGGCGGCGCCGCGGGGGGCGCCTTCGTCGCCGGCGCGGCGGGCGAGCCGGACGCGCTCGGGTTCGACATGGGAGGCACGTCCTGCGACGTCTGCGTGATCGACTCGGGACGCGTGCGCGAGACCGCCGGCCGCGAGATCGGCGGCCGCGCGATCTCGCTGCCGATGCTCGACCTGCACACCGTCGGTGCGGGCGGCGGCTCGATCGCCTGGGCCGACCCGGGCGGGGCGCTGCGCGTCGGTCCACGATCCGCGGGCGCCGATCCCGGGCCGGCGTGTTACGGGCGCGGCGGCGAGCGCCCTACCGTAACCGACGCCAACCTGCTGCTGGGCTATCTCGACGAGGGGTCGGAGCTCGCGGGCGGCATCCGGCTCGACCGCGCCGCCGCGCAACGCGCGGTCGATCAGCTGGCACGCGAGCTCGAGCTCGATTCCGAGCGTTGTGCGCTCGGAATCATCC
>DASZZG010000032.1:0-19357 GCA_035543355.1 Solirubrobacteraceae bacterium
GCCGCCCTCGACCAGGCTGCGGCGGATCTGGTCGAGCCAGATGCTGGTCCCGGCGGCGGTCAGCGCCGCCAGCCGCTCGTTTACCTGGGGTGCGGTGACGCTCATCTTGGGTCTCCTCGGGCGGTGGTCGGGATCAGAAGATTCATGCTTTCGCGGCTTCCACGACGGCCCGACCTCGCTCAACGACGCGGTCGGGCGTGATGCCGAAGTGCTTGTAGACGTCGGTCGCAGGTGCCGACGCGCCGAACGTGGTCATGCCGACCACCTCGCCGGCGTCGCCCACGAAGCGGTCCCAGCCGATCGGGCTCGCGGCTTCGACGGCGACGCGGGCGCGACACGCGGGCGCCAGCACGCTGTTGCGGTAGTTCTCGTCCTGCTCCTCGAAACGCTCGACGCACGGCATGCTGACGACGCGCGTCGCGATGCCCTCCGCCTCGAGCACGTCGGCGGCTTTGTTGCACAGAGACACCTCCGAGCCCGTGCCGATCAGGATCAGGTCGGGCTGGGCTCCCTTGTAGGACTCGCGCAGTACAAAAGCGCCGCGCGCGACGCCGTCGCGCGGCAGCGCACCCACGCGCCACACCGGCAGCGCCTGCCGCGAGAGTGCGATTGCGCAGGGGTGCTCGGTCTGCTCGAGCGCGAACTTGAAGGCCTGGGCGGTCTCGTTCGCGTCGGACGGCCGGATCAGGTAGAGGTTGGGCGTCGCGCGCAACGTGACGAGCTGCTCGATCGGCTGGTGAGTCGGGCCGTCCTCGCCGACGCCGATCGAATCGTGGGTGAAGACGAATAGCGAAGGGATCTCCATCACCGCCGACAGCCGGATCGCCGCCTTCATGTAGTCGGAGAAGATCAGAAAGCCCGAGCCGAAGGCCCTGAAGCCGTGCAGTACGAGGCCGTTGACGATCGCGCCCATGGCGTGCTCGCGGATTCCGAAGTGGAGGTTGCGTCCGGCGTAGTCACCCGGAGCGACGTCACCGCCGCCATCGATCAGCGTCAGCGTCGACGGGGCCAGGTCAGCCGAACCGCCGACGAAGTGGGGGACGCTGCGCGCCGCCCACTGGATCACGGCGTTGCCCGCCTTGCGCGTGGCCATCGTCGGATTCTCGAGCGGGTCGAACTGGACCGTGTCCATGCCGAAGGCGTCGGGCAGGCGGCCGTCTCGGATCAGCTTGAACTGCTCCCATAGCTCCGGTTGGTCCGACTGGAAGGAGCGCGCGCGCTCGTTCCAGGACTCTTCGAGCTCGGCGCCGCGGGGCAGGCAGGCGCGGAAGTGCTCGAGCGCCTGCTCGGGGACGTAGAACTGCTCGTCGGGTGGCCAGCCATAGACCTCCTTCGTCAATCGCACCTCATCCTCGCCGAGGGGCGAGCCGTGGGCGCCGTGGGTGTCCTGCTTGTTCGGGCTGCCGGGGGCGATGTGGGTGCGACAGATGATCATCGACGGCCGCTCGGTCTCGGCGATCGCGTTGCGCGTCGCCTCCTCGATCCGCTCCAGCTCGAGGTCCTCGCCGAGGTTCTGCACATGCCAGCCGTACGCCTCGTAGCGCTTGCCGACGTCCTCGGAGAAGGCGAGCGCGGTGTCGCCCTCGATCGAGATGTGGTTGTCGTCGTAGAACGCGATCAGGCGGCCGAGGCCGAGATGGCCCGCCAGCGAGGAGGCCTCCCCGGAGATGCCCTCCTCGAGGTCGCCGTCGCTGACGATCGTGAACGTGTTGTGGTCGATCGGCTCGTGCCCGCCGACGTTGAACCTCGCGGCCAGCATCCGCTCGGCTAGCGCCAGGCCGACGCTCATCGAGATTCCCTGGCCGAGCGGTCCGGTGGTCGCCTCGATGCCCGCGGCCTCCTGGCGCTCAGGGTGACCGGCGCAGGGGCTTCCGAGCTGGCGGAAGGACTTGAGGTCGTCGAGCTGGAGCCCGTAACCGGTGAGGTAGAGCATCGAGTACAGCAGCATCGACGCGTGGCCACACGACAGGACGAAGCGGTCGCGGTCGAACCAGTCGGCGTTGCCGGGGTTGTGTCGCATCACGCGCGTGTAGAGCACGTAGGTGATCGGGGCAAGCGCCATCGGCGTGCCGGGGTGGCCCGAGTTGGCCTTCTGGACGGCATCCATCGAAAGCGTGCGGATCGTGTTGACGCAGAGCTGGTCGAGCGCCTGCGCGTCGAGGGTTTCGGTGCTCATCGGGCCTCCAGCTTGCTGTTCGGGGTCCTCGGGATCAACTGTCGGTCGCTTCGTAGGAGCGGTCGGCGACCATCTGTGCCACCTCGTCGTCGGTCATCGCCGCGTGAGTCTCCTGCATATGCGCGGCGACGACCTTCCTGAGGTCGGCCTCGTTCGCGGCCTGGAGCGTCTCGCCGCACTCGCAGTCGATCACTCGCACACGTCCTCCCTTGGTCGATGCCCGGAGCAGATGGCTGGATCATCTTCCACCATCGCCGTCGAGGCAAGTCCTCCGCCAGAATGGTGCGTGAGGTGCGCCGACGCGACCTCGCCGAGATGGGCAACTTCCGCTGGCCCACCGTCGGCCCGGATCTCAGCCGGTATATGGCGGGGTGAGGCCGGCGAACATCGGGTAGTGGCGGATGTTGGCGGTGGCGAGGTCGGCCTCGAGCAGCTGGGCGGTGGCCGCGATGACGAAGTCCACGATGCTCAGACCGGGATGGCTGCGGCGGTATTGCCTGGCAAGCTCACCCGTCCGGCGGCTGACCGGTTCGTCGACGGGCACCCAGCGCATTGAGCTGAGCAGGCGTTCGGTGCGGGAGCGCTCTGGCGAGTGCACTCCGCGCAGGACCTCGGCGCGCGTCAGCTCCGAGCACGACGGGACCCCCTCGAGGGAGCCCAGCCAGTGGACAGCGGCCTCTGAGCCGCGCAGCACATCGATTAGCACCGAGCTGTCGAGCACAAGCACTGCTCAGCGCCGCCGGTCGTGCGCGCGCTGGCGTTCGCCTTCGATCGCCCGCAGCTCCTCGACGTAGTCGGCGCCGGTAGGGAGGTGGGGCGCGGCGCCGGCTGCCTCCTTGACAGCAGCGCGCAGGCGCGCGAGCGCTCCCTCGTCGCCGGAGGCGGGCGACAGGTAGGCATCGATGGCGTCGCGGATCAGCGCCGACTTCGTACGCCCGACCTGCTGAGATCGCTCTCGGAGGCGACGATCCTGGTGGTCGTGGATATAGATCTGGGTACGATGAGCGATGTACAAAATATACATCGTCGCGCGCGGCGCAGCATACGCTCGGACGTCGCAGCGGGATGCTTGGGCTCGTGGCGTCGCAAAATGTGGAGCTGGTGCGTTCGATCTACGCGGCCTGGGAGCGCGGCGACTATAGCTCCGCTGAGTGGACGCAAGGGAGCGAGCCTGTTCCATGTCCGCGGCGGCAAGGTGACGAGGCTCGTCCTCTACTTCGACCGCGAGCGCGCGCTCGACGACTTCGACCTCGCTCCGGAGGGGGACTCTCCGCGCCAGTAGCCCGCTCCCCGTCTGGTGGGGAATGGGGAAGGGTCCGGCGACTGCTGCTTATCTTGGAAGAGCAGCGAGAGGCCTGCCGATCCGGGGACCGAGGCCTCCGTCAGCGCCAGTTGCGCAGCGTGGCTTCGATCTCGGCCGTGAGCAGGTAGAGATCCAGGCACTGGTCGTCGCCGGGGTCGAAGCGATGAAAGCCTGAGCGCTCCCACCAGCGACGAACCTCGGTGTTCAACGAGGTGACCACGACAGCGCGACAGGCGGCCTTGGCGTTGAGCTCCACGGCGGTCGCCAACACGTGGGCGACGAGGGCAGTGCCAATCCCGTTCCCCGTGTGGCGGCGGTCGATGGCCAACCGGCCGAGCAGCAGGGCGGGAACAGGGTCCGGCGCCTGCCTGGCCACGCTGGGCGGCGCAGCCGAGCGGTCGATCGCAGTCATCGCCACGCTGGCATAGGCGACCACGCCATCCTCGGCGTCGACGATCACCCAGGTCGCCGCGGTGTCGCGGCGGCGGCTCTGTCCAGCGTACCGGCGAAGCCACTCGTCCAGAACGGGTTCCCCGGACTCAAACCGAGCGCGGTCGTGGCGCGTGAGATCGAGCAGCGCCGGGCGACGAAGCTCAGTCAAGCCAGCGGAACTTGCGCGGCCGGCGCAGTGCCTCTGACAGGCGCTCGTTGACCTTCCCGGGGCGCTCCAGCGCCTCACTGAACGCGGCCGCCGCCGCCGGTGCCAGCCGGATGCTCTGGCGCTCGGCGAGGACCTCTTCGGCTCTTGACGCAGCGGCCGCCAGCACGAACGCCGAGACGTTTAGGTGTGCAGCTTCGGCCGCTCGCTCGAGCAGCGACTTGTCGGCGGGATCCACCCGGATCTGCAGCCGTTCGCCCTTTGTCGCGGCCATGTACTTACGATGGTAGTACACCGGGTGGTCGTCCACAAGACCGCACCGTCACTACCGCGCAGGTGGGATTCTGGCCCAACTCCGTACCGGCGTCGACAAGCAGTGTGTCGCTGGGAGTCGGGCCGTCTACCAGGGCTGTTCGTTGCCGCAGTGGGGACAGCCCACCGAGCACGAGACCGGAGCCTCGAAGAAGTAGCCGCAGGTGCAGCGGTACCAGGCGCGGTCCTCTGTAACACCGCCGCGGGGAACTTCGGGCGACGGCCGGACCTGAAGCGGGTGCGTCTCGGACCCACGGCGACCAGCGATACGTCGTATCGGCGTCATCGCGCCGCGTCGGTCGTTATGCCTCAGGGAAACCCGCATGTGCTCTGTGATGTATACGCCGCCACGCGGTCGTAGTCGCTAGTTCTTTGCCATCTCCTACGCGATTCCTACCCGAAGTTATGTGACCGCTTGGGAGGACTGCGAGCACTCGCCCCGGTGCGGCCTGCGCGCCGGCGGCGTCTGGGATACTGGCGGCCGCCGATGGACCCGCACCGAAAGCGCAAGCTGCGCCTGATCGTGGCGCTCACGGCGGCGCTGCTGCTCGCGGGCGCGCTCGCCTACACGTCGTTCAGCGCCGCGAGCGATGCCCGCAGCCCGAGCCAGCTGGCGCGCGGCGCCCAGCCGGGACGCAGTTACCAGGTCACGGGCAAGGTTGTGCCGGGGTCGATCCAGCGGCACGGCGCAACGCTGCTCTTCCGCATCGCCGATCGCGCCGGCCCCACGTCGATCCCCGTTTCCTACGCGGGCGCGGTCCCGGATCCGTTCCGCGCGGGCCGCGAAGTGATCGTGACGGTACGCCGCGAGGGCGGCGCGTTCGTCGGCGAGAAGGACTCGCTCGTGACCAAATGCCCGTCGAAGTTCAAGGCCGCGCACTCCGGATGACGCTCGGATTGACCGCTCCGCGGCTTCGCCGCTTCGCTCAGGGCTCCGGGCACCGCCGGCGAAGCCGGTGGTCGGACGACGCTTCGCGGGGCACTGCGGAGCGCTCGCTCCGCCGGTCGAGCAGGTAGAAGTGGCGACCTTCGGGCGTGCCTGTCTGATCCTCGCGCTGGGGATCGCGCTGTATGGGATCGGCGCGTCGCTCTACGGCGCGCGTAGCGGCCGCGGCGTCTGGGTCGACTCCGGCCGGCGCTCGGTTTATGCGCTCGCGGGGGTCCTGACGGTCGCCTTCGCGATCCTCGACGCCGCGTTCATCCGCTCGGACTTCAGCTTCGCGGTGGTCGCCGACCACTCGTCGACGACGACGCCGTTCTTCTACCGCGCCGCCGCGGCCTGGTCCTCGCAGGAGGGTTCGCTGCTCCTGTGGGTCTGGCTGCTGTCGTGCTGGTCGAGCCTGGCGCTGTTCCTGACGCGCCGCCGGCTGCGCGAGGTGGCTCCTTATGCCGCCGCCGTGCTGTGCGGCTTCGCCGCCTTCTTCGCGATGCTGCTGGTGTTCTTCGCCAGCCCGTTCTCGACGCTCGCGCACGCCCCGGTCGATGGAGCTGGGCTCAATCCGCTGCTGCGCCATCCGTCGATGATGGTCCACCCGCCGATGCTCTACTCGGGCTACACGCTGTTCGCGATCCCGTTCGCGTTCTGCGTCGGCGCACTCGTGGCAAATCGGCTCGACGCCGAATGGATCCGCTCGACGCGGCGCTTCTCGCTCGCCGCGTGGGCGTTCCTCGGTATCGGCATCCTGCTCGGCGCGCGCTGGTCCTATGCGGAGTTGGGCTGGGGTGGCTACTGGGCCTGGGATCCGGTCGAGAACGCCTCGTTGATGCCGTTGCTGACCGGCACGGCGTTCCTGCACTCGGTAATGATCCAGGAGAAGCGCGGCATGCTCAAAGCCTGGAACGCATCGCTCGTGCTCGCCACCGGGGTGCTTGCGATCCTTGGCACGTTCCTCGTCCGCTCCGGAGTGCTTCAGTCGATCCACGCCTTTGGCGCCTCGACGCTGGGTGTGCCGTTTGTGACGCTGATCGCGCTGCTGAGCGTCGGCTCGGTCGCGCTGATCGTCTGGCGCCGCCGCCAGCTGAGCTCCGAGCACCGGCTGGACTCGCTGTTCTCGCGCGAGGCGGTCTTCCTGCTGAACAACCTCGTGCTGGTGGGGCTCTGTTTCGTGATCTTCTGGGGCACGTTCTTCCCCCTGATCTCGGAGGCGTTCAGCGGGCAAAAGGCCTCGGTCGGGCCGCCCTGGTTCAACCGCTACACGGTCCCGCTGGCGCTGATCCTCGTGCTCCTCTCGGGCATCGGCCCGGTGATCGCTTGGCGCCGAGCGAGCGGCGCGCACCTGCGGCGCAACTTCGCGGCGCCGGCGATCGCTGCGCTCGCGACCGTGGGCGCGCTGCTGCCGTTCGGCGTCGGCGCCAAGCCGTTCGCGCTGGCGATGTTCGCCGCGGCGGCGTTCGTGCTGGTTGCGGTGGGGCAGGAGTTCTGGCGCGGCGTTCGCGCGCGTCAGGCGATGTCGAGCGATTCGGCGCCGCGGGCGCTCGTTTCGCTGGTGCGGCGCAACCGTCGCCGTTACGGGGGCTACATCGTGCACGTCGGGATGGCGCTGCTGTTCGTCGGAGTAGCGGCGTCGTCGGCGTTCCAGCACGCCCGCGACGTGCGCCTGACGCCCGGCCAGAGTGCGCGCGTGGGCGGCTACGACGTGCACTACCAGCGCGCCACCTTCGACGTCGCGCACGACAGCCATCACACCGGGGCGCTGCTCGTCCTCGGCGCCAAGGTGGACGTCTCAAAGGGGGGTCGCCACGTCGCCACGCTGCGTCCGGCGCGCGGCTACTACCCATCCCAGGATGTCGCCACGACCGGCGTCGTCGGCCGCTTCTTCAACGGCGAGTCGATCAGCCAGGTGGCGCTGCGAGCGGGCCTGGGACGCGATGTCTGGGCGGCCGTGCAGCCCGACACGTCGGCGCTGCAGCCGCTGATCGCCGAGGCCGACCGGCGCTTTGCCACGGCGCGGCCCGATGTCGCGCTGTTCCTCGCCGGAACGCTCGCGGCGAAGTACGCCAAAAGCCCGCCGCCGGCGACCTTTCGCCTGATCGTCTCGCCGCTGGTCACGTGGATCTGGATCGGCGGGCTGTTCGTGCTCTTGGGAGCCTTGACAGCCGTCTGGCCGCCGCCGCGCGGACAGCGTCAGGTGAGCGCCGCCTATTCCGCACGGCTGGCGCGGGAACTGGACCCCGCGGCGTAGTTGCTGGCGGGCGCCGCGCGGGATGGAGTTCGTGTTGGTTCTGTTGCTGCTCTGTGCGGCGATCGCGGTCATCGCCTGGCCGCTGTGGACGGGCATGAGCGTGCGCGAGAACGAGAACGCGGACGTCGCCGAGCTGGAGGCCGCGAAGGAGGCGAAGTACCGCGAGATTCGCGACGCCGAGCTCGACTTCCGCACCGGGAAGCTCTCCGAGGGCGACTATCGCGCGCTGGACCGTTCGCTGCGCGCCGAGGCTGTCGAGCTGTTGCGGCGGCTGGACCGCGCGCGGGGCGGCTAGGCGCGCGCGGGGTTCTGGAATCAGTCATCTAGGATTACCGCGTGGTAACGATCCTCTCGGTCCTCCAGGTGGTGGTCGCGTTCGTCCTGATCTTTCTCGTGCTGCTGCACTCGGGCAAGGACGCGGGACTGTCCGGCGCATTCGGCGTCGGCACGGGCGCCGGCCCGTTCGGTGGCGGGTCGCTGGTCGAGCGCAACCTCAACCGCTGGACGATCGCGTTCGCGGTCGTGTTCGTCGGCAACACGATCGCGTTGCTCAGGCTCGCGTAGGCGCGTAGAGCGTCTCTCAGTACGCGCTCTCGTACAGTGCGAGCAGCTCGGCGCGGTCGGCCGGGGGAGGGGTCAGCGCGAGCTCCGGACGCTCGGCGGCCGCATCGGCGCACTCGGCCAGCATCTCCGGCGTGACGCCGCGCTCGCGCAGTCGCGCGGCGCCGGTTCGCCGTGCGAGCCGCGCCGCCAGCGACGGCGGATCGTCTCCCAGAGCGGCGGCCAGTCGTGCCATCCGCTCGGGAAAGCGGCGCTCGAGCGCGCGCAGCGTGTGCGGCAGCATGATCGCGTTGGCCGGCGCATGGCCGGCGGGGGTGAGCCGCGCCAGTGTCTGCGACATCACGTGGTGTAGTCCGTAGCCGGCGGAGTCGATCGCGTAGCCGGAGAGCAGGGCCCCGAGGGCGAGCGCGTCGCGTTCGGGCTCGGCGTCGGCGAGCGCGCCGGCCATCAGGCGCGCACCCGCCAGCGCCGCGAGGGTGGCGACCGGATTGGCGATCACGGTCAGCGGCCCCTCGGCCGCGTGCCCGAGCGCGTTGAGCGCGCTCGCAACGAGCTCCTGCTCGGGCTGCGAGGCGCACAGCGCGGGATCGTTGAGCACGATCGCGGGGCGCACGCGGGGGGTCGTGATCGGGACGCCCTGAGCATGGCGGTGCACCGTGGTCATCTCGGCGCCCGAGAGCGTCGTCGGGATCGCCGCGACGCGAAGCGGCGGATCGGCCGCCGCGAGCGCCTTCGCCGTGTCGATCACGCGGCCGCCGCCGAGCGCGACGAGCAGCGGCGCTCCCGCGGCGCCGACCGCCGGGCGCAGCGCGGCCGCCAGCTCGTCGACACGCCCCGGGGCGACCAGCTCGACCACGCCCGCCGCCTCGGCGATCGCCGGCGCCGCAGCTCGTGCACGAGCCGTCGTCAGCAGCGTGTAGCCGTCGCCGAGCAGGTCGGCCGGTTCGGCGGCGCGACCGCGCCCGAAACGGACCTGGCGCTCGCCGTCGCGCCAGTCGAACGGCTCGAGATCGAGCGCGAGTGCGTGGAGGGATCGGTCAGGCGTCATCCTGGCCGCTACTGTTGCACGAGTGGGCGTCCGGCTACGTCAGGCGGTACTTGCGGCGCGCGAACTCGAGCCGGTGGCGGGCCGGCTGCGTTCCGAGCTGGGGCTCGGCGAGCCGTTCTCCGATCCGGGTGTCGCCTATTTCGGCTTGCGCAACGCCGTCTTCGCGCTCGGCGACACGTTCCTCGAGGTGGTCTCTCCGGTCAAGGAAGAGACCTCGGTCGGCCGCCTGCTGGATCGCCGCGGCGGCGACTGCGGCTACATGCTGATGTTCGCGCTCGACGACTTCGACGCTGCACGCGGGCGTGTGCGCGAGGCGGGGGTGCGCGAGGTCTTCGAGGTGACACTCGACGACATCGCGGAGGTGCACCTGCACCCGGCCGACATGAACGGCGCGATCGTGTCGCTGAGCAAGCCGCAGCCGCCGGCGTCCTGGCGCTGGGGCGGCCCCGACTGGGAGCGACGCAGCGTGCCGGGACGAGTGACCGGCGCGACGGTCGCGGTGAGCGACCCTCGAGCGGTCGCCGAACGCTGGAGCGGAGTGCTGGGAGCGCCGGCCGCCGACACAGGCGTGACGTTCGAGCGCGACGACGCCGAGCCGGGGATGGTGGAGATCTCCGTCGCCGCCGACGGCGTCCGCAGCCCGCTCGAGATCGGCGGGGTACGTTTCGTGTTCGTCGACAGCGAGGAGGACTGATGAGCGACGTCGTGCTGAGGGCGATCGATCAGGACGTGGCGGTGCTCACGCTCAACCGCCCCGACAGGCTCAACGCGTGGACCGCCGAGATGCAGCGCAGCTACTTCGACCTGCTCGAGGACTGCGCCGGCCGCGACGACGTGCGGGTGATCGTCGTCACGGGCGCCGGACGCGGCTTCTGCGCGGGCGCCGACATGCAGGGCCTCCAGTCGCTTGCCGCCGCTGACGGCGAGCGCCCGACGGCGGAGCACGACGACCGCCCTGTCACCTTCCCGCTGACGATCGCAAAGCCGATCGTCGCTGCGATCAACGGTCCTTGCGCGGGGCTGGGGCTCGTGATGGCGCTGATGTGCGATCTGCGCTTCGTCGCCGCGGGCGCCAAGCTGACTACCGCGTTCGCGCGTCGCGGCCTCGTCGCCGAGCACGGCATCTCGTGGATCCTGCCGCGACTCGTCGGCCCCGCGCGGGCGCTCGACCTGTTGCTCTCGGGTCGCGTCGTGCTCGGCGAGGAAGCGGCTGAGTTGGGTCTCGTCAACCGCGTGGTCGCCGACGACCGCGTACTCGACGAAGCTCGTGCGTATGCGCGCGAGCTCGCGACGCAGAGTTCGCCGGCGAGCATGGCCGCGATCAAGCGACAGATCTACGCGGACGTGGACCGTGGGCTCGACGACGCGCTGGCGGAGGCCAACGTCCTGATGGGGGAGTCCTTCGGCAGGCCGGACTTCGGCGAGGGAGTCCAGAGCTTCGTCGAGCGCCGGCCGCCGCGGTTCGCGCCGCTGTCGGGCGCGTTGCGGACCTGACGCAGGCGCGCGTCAGTCTTCCTCGACGCGCCGCTTCAGCTCGCCCGGACGGCCGTTTACGAAGATCGCGCGCGTCGCCGCCTCGACCGGCCCGCGAATGAGCATGCCGAGGATGCGTCCCGGGTCGGCGTCGAGCGTGTAGGTCGCGCGTGTGCGCTTGCCGTCGAGGTCCTCGAGCTCCCAGGCGCCCTCGACCGATTTCATGTCGCCCTTCTCCTGCGTCCACGAGAGGCGCGTCGGCGCGTCGTAGTGAAAGCGCACGCGCGACTTGACCCGCCGGACCTTGATGTCGTTCTCGGACTCGACGAGCGTCGCGCGACCGTCCGAGTCGTGCTCGAGTGCGGTGATCTTGTCCAACCCGCCCTGCCAATCGGGCGCGGAAACGACATCCTCGACGACGCTCCACACCTCAGCAAGAGGCGCGTCGATCTCGGTGGTTGCGCTGCCGCCCAGGTGTCCCATCGCGCTTCGGCATGTACGGTAGACCAGATCCCGAGCGACTGCGACTGACCGCGATGCCCCGAGCCGAGACCGCAAGCCCGCCCACCGGCCGTGACACCGGGATTGCGAGCCCGGCCGTCGTGCTGGTCGACGTGCGCACAGCGACCGAGCGAGAGCTGGTCGCGGCGTGGGCGCGGGCGGAGCATCCGCGTGCCGAGCTGCTCGACCGCGACGATCCCGCGCTCGCGGCTCGGCTGGAGGGTGAGCACGACCCGAGCGTGGTGCCGGTGCGCATCACCTGGCTGCCGTCCGAGCGCGACGGCGATCGCCGGGTGCGGGCCGCGGACCTGCTGGCGCTGACGAACCCGCACCGGCCGTGGTCGGTCCTGCAGCCGCTGATCGTCCGCCGAGATCCGCAGCGCGCGCGCGTCACGGCCGGCGAGCCGGCGCCGGTAAGCGATCTGCGGCGGCGCTTCGCCGACGAGGTCGGCGCCGCGAGCGGCGCGAATGGCTTCGCCGCCTTCGTCGCGCGCCAAGCGACGCTGGCGTGCGAGCGCGCCGAGCGCCAGGTGATCGGCGACCGCTACAAGGTGCCGCGGCTGGTCGCCGAGCAGATCACCGCCTCGGCGCGCTTCCGCAAGCGCGTCTCAGAGCTCGCCGACCGCCTCGGCCGTGCGCCCGACGATGTCCTCGCCGAGGCGACCGACTGTCTTCAGGAGGTCGCGGCGGTCCAGAGCAGGCTCGCGATCGACCTCTTCCGCGCCGTGATGGGACCGCTGCACAAACGCGCGTGGACGGTCGAGGTCGACGCGGAGGGCCTCGAGCGCCTGCGCGAGCTCAACCGCAGCCACGCGCTGGTGTTCCTGCCGTCGCATCGCTCCTACGTGGACCCGCTCGTGCTCGCGCAGGTGCTCGACGCGCACGACTTCCCGCGCAACCACCTGCTCGCCGGCGGCAACATGTCGTTCTGGCCGATCGGGCCGCTGGGCAAGCGCGCCGGGCTGATCTTCATCCGCCGCAGCTTCGGCGGCGACGAGGTCTACAAGCTCGCGGTGCGCGAGTACTTCGGCCATCTGGTCGCCAAGCGCTTCAACGTCGAGTGGTATCTGGAGGGCGGGCGGACACGCACGGGCAAGCTGCGCCCGCCGCGCTACGGGCTGCTGCGCTATCTCGTCGACGCGCTGCGCGACGAGCGCGCGGACGACGTCGTGCTGGTGCCCGTCTCGATCGTCTACGACCAGCTCGAGGAAGTCGGCGCGATGGCAGCCGAGCAGTCGGGCGCGCGCAAGCAGGCCGAGGGACTGCGCTGGCTTGCCCGCTACGCCCGCGGGCAGCAACGCAACGTGGGCGCCGCACAGGTGCGTTTCGGCGAGCCGTTCTCGTTGCGCGGCGCGCTCGACGCGGCGGGTGAGGGATCGGCGCAGCTCGAGAAGGTCGCGTTCGCGGTCTGTGACGGGATCAATCGCGCGACTCCGGTGACTGCGACCTCGCTGGTGACATTTGCGCTGCTGGGGGTGCGCGACCGCGCGCTGACGCTGGAGCAGGTCGGGCGGGTCACGGCGCCGCTGCTGGACTGGGTCGAGCGTCGCGGCATTCCGGGAAAGCTCGGCGTGCTGCGCCGCCCCGCCGGGCTGCGCGGCACGCTCGACGCGCTCGTCACGGCTGGGGTGGTGAGCTGCTTCGCGGGTGGCACCGAGCCGGTGTGGTCGATCGCGCCCGAGCGCCACCACGTCGCGGCCTTCTATCGCAACGGCGCCGTCCACCACCTCGCCAACCGCGCGATCGTCGAGCTGGCGATCCTCGGCGTGGCCGACTCGCCGGGGCGTGGCGACCCGATCGAGCCGGCCTGGGAGGACGCGCTGGCGCTACGCGACCTGCTCAAGTTCGAGTTCTTCTTCGCGGACAAGGAGCGCTTCCGCGGCGAGCTGCTGGCCGAGCTCGAGCTGCTCGATGCGGGCTGGCGCGAGCACGTCGGCACGCCGGAGGACGCGGCCGCACTGCTGGCGGAGTCGCGCATGATCATCGCCCACCGGGCCCTGCGCTCCTTCCTCGATGCCCAGCTCGTCGTCGCGCAGCGGCTTGTGGCGCTCGACACGCGCAGCGCATTTGAGCGCCAGGCGTTCGTCGAGGAGTGCCTCGGCGTCGGACGTCAGCTCGTGCTTCAAGGCCGCGTGCACGGCGCCGAGTCCGTGTCGGCGGAGCTGTATGCGGCGGCGCTGCGTCTCGCGGCCAACCGTGACCTCGTCGACCCCGGTCGCGACGACGTGCGCGCGGCGCGCGAGGCGTTCCTGGCAGAGGTCGAGGGGGTAGTGGCGAGGCTGCGGCGGCTCGGCGAGCTCGAGCGGGCGCTGCTCGAGGAGGTGCTCGATGGCGACGGTCGCTGAGCTGGTCGAGGCGATTCACGCGGCGCCTCGGGGTCCGCGAGTCGCGGCCTGCTTCGACTACGACGGCACCGTTATCGACGGGTTCTCGGCCTCGGCGTTCTACCGCCACCGCATTCGCGGCATGGACATCGGCCCCGTCGAGCTGGCGCGCACGCTGCTCGCGAGCGCGCGCGGGATCGGTGGGGAGCAGGACTTCGCCGACTTCCTCGAGCTTTCGCTGGCGGCCTGGAAGGGCGAGACCGAGGAGGCGGTAGCCGAGCTGGGGGAGAAGCTCTTCAGGGATGAGATCGCCGGGCGCCTGCACCACGAGACCTGGCGCCTCGCCGAGGCTCACCATGCGATGGGCCACACGATCGTGCTGGCGTCCTCGGCGACGCGCTTTCAGATCGAGCCGATGGCGCGCGAGCTCGGCGCCGACCACGCGCTGTGCACGCCGATCGAGATCCGCGACGGCGTCGTCACCGGCCGCACGGCGGGCGCGCCGCTGTGGGGCGATGCCAAGGCGCGGGCGGTGCGCGCACTCGCGGCCGAGCACGACCTCGACCTCGAAGCGTCGTTCGCCTACAGCAATGGCGACGAGGACGTCCCGTTCCTGGAGGCCGTCGGCAACCCCGTCGCGGTCTCGCCCGAGGGCGGCCTGCGCGCCGAGGCCGAGCGGCGGGGCTGGCCGGTGCTGCGCTGTGACGGACGCGGAGCGACGCCGGGTCCGCGTGAGCTTGCGCGCACGGCGGTGTTCTATGGCGGGATGGCCGCCGGGATGGGCGCCGGGCTCGGCGTCGGCCTGCTGCGTCGCTCGCGGCAGACGCTGGTCGACATCGCCGGCGAGGTCGGTTCCGACCTCGGGCTGGCGGCCGCCGGGATCGACGTGCGCGTCGTCGCCGGGACCGAGCACCTCTGGTCGGCGCGTCCGTGCATCTTCGTCTTCAACCACCAGTCAAAGCTCGACCCGATCCTGCTGATGAAGCTGCTTCGCGGCGGCTTCACGGGCGTCGCGAAGAAGGAAGCCGCGAACGTCCCGGGCTTCGGACAGTTCTTCCGCCTCGCCGGCGTCGCGTTCATCGACCGCGGCGACACGACCCAGGCGAAGCGCGCGCTCGCGCCCGCGGTGGCGAAAGTTCGCGACGAGGGGCTCTCACTCGTGCTCGCGCCCGAGGGGACACGCTCGCCCACGCCGCGCCTGGGGCGCTTCAAGAAGGGCGCTTTTCACATCGCGATGCAGGCCGAGGTGCCGATGGTGCCTATCGTGATCCGCAACGCCGGCGAGGTGATGTGGCGCGGCGCTCAGACGCTGCACGCGGGCACGGTCGAGGTCGCCGCGCTGCCGCCCGTCGACACCAGCGACTGGACGGTGGCGACGATCGACGATCACGTCGCCCACGTGCGCGCAATGTTCGTCGACACGCTCGCCGCGTGGCCCGGCGATCCGCAGCCGCCCGTCCCTCAGCGTGCGCCGCGCCGCCAGCCCGCGAAGGCGGCGCGATGACCCGCCCGGTCCAGGTCAGCGTGCTCGGCGGCGGCTCCTGGGGCACCACCGTCGCCGCGCTCGCCGCCGCGAACACGCCGACGCTGCTGTGGGCACGCGACCCCGACGTCGCCGGAGAGGTCGACGAGCAGCACACGAACACCCGCTACCTCGAGGATCGCCGCCTGCCCGGCGGGCTGCACGCGACCGCGGACCTCGCCGAGGCCGCGGGGGCGGCCGACGTGCTGGTCGTCGGCGTGCCCTCACACGGCCTGCGCGCCACGGTCGAGCAGGCCGCGGCCCACGTGCGCCCGTGGATCCCGGTGCTGTCGTTGGCCAAGGGCCTGGAGCCGGGCACGCGGCTGCGTGCGACGCAGGTGATCGCCGAGTGCCTGCCCGGCCACCCGGTCGGGCTGCTGGCGGGCCCCAACCTCGCGCGCGAGGTGCTCGACGGGTTCGCCGCCGCGGCGGTCGTCGCGACGCCCGACGATGCCGTGGCGTGCTCCCTGCAGCCGCTGTTCGCGTCGTCGCGCTTCCGCGTCTACCGCAACCAGGACCTGCTCGGCTCAGAGCTCGGCGGCGTGCTCAAGAACGTGATCGCGATCGCATCGGGAATGGCCGACGGGCTCGGGGTCGGCGACAACACGCGCGCGCTGGTGCTGACCCGCGGGCTCGCCGAGATCACGCGACTGGGGGAGGCGATGGGCGCGCAGGCGCGTACGTTCGCCGGTTTGACAGGGCTCGGCGACCTGATGGCGACCTGCATGAGCCCGCTGTCGCGCAATCGCCGCGTGGGCGAGGAGCTCGCGAAAGGCAAGACGATCGAAGAGGTCGTCGGAGCGATGAGCCAGGTCGCCGAGGGGGTGAAGTCGGCGCGCACGGTTATGGAGCTCGCGGGTGAGCATGGTGTCGAGATGCCGATCGCCGCCGAGGTCGACGCCGTCGTCAACGACGGCCGGACACCGACCGAGGCCTACCGCGGCCTCGGACGGCTTGCGGCCGAGAGCGAGCTGCACGAGGTGGCGTGATGGCCGAGCAGACGACCACCGCAACGTCGACGGCCGACGCCGCCCACGATGGCCCGGCGTGGGGCACGGCGCGCGAGATGAACGCGCTCGAGACGCTGATGTGGCGCGCCGAGGCCGACCCGCGGCTGCGCTCGACCGTCTGCGGGCTGGAGCTGCTCGACCGCGTGCCCGAGTGGGAGCGGCTCGTCGCGGCGCACGACTGGGCGGCGCGGCTCGTCCCGCGCTTTCGCCAGCGCGTCGTCGAGCCGCCGCTCAGTATGGGTGTCCCAACCTGGGCCGTCGACGGCGATTTCGACCTGCACTACCACCTGCGCCGCGCGCACCTCCCCGCACCCGGCGGCTGGCGAGAGCTACTCGCGGCCGCCGAGCAGGTCGCGATGACGCCGTTCGACCGCGCGCGCTCACCCTGGGAGGCCGTGCTCTTCGACGGCTTGGAGGACGGGCGCGCCGCCTACCTGCTCAAGCTTCACCACTCGACGAGCGACGGCATGGGCGGGATCCAGCTGCTGTCGATGCTCCATTCGCGCAGGCGCGAGCACAACCCCGAAAAGCCGCAGCGCCCCCCGCCCGCGGCCGAGCGGCCGAGCGCCGCCGAGTTGCTCGCGCGGCAGGTCGCGCGCGACGTCCGCGCGCTGCCTCACAGGTTGCGCGACGCCGCCGGCGCGCTGCGTCCGCTCCGTAGCCCCGGCCGTGCCGCGCGCGACGCCGTGGGCTTCGGAGCATCGCTGCGGCGGGTGCTGTCGGACCCTGACGCGGAGGCCTCGCCGCTGCTGGGCGGGCGCAGCCTGTCGTGGCGCTTCATTGCGCTCGACGTCGAGTTCGCTGACTTGCGCGGCGCGTCGAAGGCGGCCGGCGGCACGCTCAACGACGCGTACCTCGCCGCGCTGCTCGGCGGCTTCCGGCGCTACCACGAGGAGCTTGGCCAACCCGTGCGGACGATCCCGATCGCGATCCCGATCTCCGTCCGTCGCGACGCCGACGCCGAGGGCGGCAATCGCTTCGCGGGCGCTCGCCTCGCCGCGCCGGTCGGGATCGCCGACCCCGCAGAGCGAATCGCCGCGATCGGCCGGCTCGTGCGCAGCGCCCGCGCCGAGTCCGCGATCGACGGCCTCGGGCTGCTCGCACCGGCGCTGTCGCGGCTGCCGGGGCCGCTGATCTCGCAACTCGCGGGCGGACTGACAAAGGCCAACGACCTCCAGGCATCGAACGTCCCCGGCATCCGCGACGAGGTCTTCCTCGCGGGCGCGCGGATCGAGCGAATGTACGGCTTCGGTCCGCTGCCCGGCTGCGCGGTGATGATCACGCTGGTGACGCACGGGAGCACCTGCTGCGTAGCGGTCAACCTCGACCCCGCGGCGGTCACCGATCCCGAGCGCTTCGGGCGCTGCCTCGAAGAGGGGTTCGCGGAGGTGCTGGCGCTCCGCGACGGCGCCGCCGCGCCGGTTCGGCGCGGCTCAGGCAAGCGGCGCCCCGGTCAGCGCGACGGTGAGCGAGAAACGGACGCGGAGATGGGAGATCGATGACGGCAGGCGGATTCGAATTGAAGGGCACGCGCGGGACGCTCTACGTCCACTGCTGGCCCAACGCCGGCGCGCGCTATGTCGCGCTGATCGCCCACGGTTACGGCGAGCACGCCGGCCGCTACGAGCATGTCGCCGAGCGGCTGGTCGCCGACGGGGCCGCGGTCTACGCCCCCGATCATCACGGACACGGACGCTCGCAGGGAGAGCGGGCGCTGGTCGACGACCTCGACAAGGGCGTCGACGATCTGCACCTCGTCGCCGAGCGCGCCGCCGCCGAGCACCCCGGTCGGCCCACGGTGCTGATCGGCCACTCGATGGGCGGGCTGATCGCGACGCGCTACGCCCAGCGCTTCGGCGACGAGCTGGGTGCGCTCGTTCTGTCGGGCCCCGCGATCGGCGGCAACCCCGACCTCGAGGGCCTGCTCCAGCTCGACCCGATCCCCGACGTCCCGATCGACCCCGGCGTGCTGTCGCGCGACCCCGCGGTCGGCCGCGCCTACGCCGAGGACCCGCTCGTCTGGCACGGCCCGTTCAAACGCGCGACGCTCGAGGAGCTGGTCGCCGCGATCGGCGCGGTCGCCGCCGGCGGGACGCTGGGAGCGCTGCCGACGCTGTGGATCCACGGCGAGGAGGACGCGCTCGCACCGCTGGTACACGCCCGTCCCGCGGTCGAGCGCGTCCGTGGCGATCAGCTCGAGCAGCACATCTACCCCGGCGCCCGCCACGAGATCTTCAACGAAACCAACGGCAGCGAGGTGATCGACGACGTCGTCGCGTTCATCGAGCGCGCTCTCGTCGCCGCGAAGTAACTCGGCCACTCGGAGAAAGAGTAGAACTCGTCCACCCGGGCGCGCTCGGCGGTTAGGATCGGCGCAGGGCCATGGCCGGTTCGATCTTCGATCCCAAGCGCACGCTTGAAGAACGCCGGCAGGCTGCCGTGAACCTCTTCGACTTCCTCGTCCGCGGCGGGATGGCGGACACACGGCGGATGCCGTCGGAAGTGATCGACGATGGCCCGCAGTGCACGCTGCACCGGTACGAGCCCGCGAATGGGGGTGAGCCTTCGGGGCTGCCGGTTCTGCTCGTGCCCCCGCTCGGCGCGCCGGCGACGTGCATGGACCTGCGACGCGGCTGCTCGCTCGCCGAGCACCTGATCACGCAGGGCCGCCCGACGTACCTCGTCGACTACGGGGCGATCGGCTTCTCCGACAAGCGCCTCGGGCTGGAGCACTGGATCCGCGACGTTGTCCCCACGGCCATTCGCAAGGTGTCCGACGACCGCGCGGGGGAGCAAGTGCAGCTCGTCGGCTGGTGCATGGGCGGCATCTTCTCGCTCATCTCGGTGGCGGCGTTCCCGGGGCTGCCGGTCAACGCCGTCGCGATGGTCGCCAGCCCGTTCGATTTCACCAGCGTCTCGCTCGGCGATCCGTTGCGCCAGATCTACCGGCTCACCGGCGGGAATGTCGTCGGCACGGCGATCCGCGCGCTCGGGGGCGCGCCGGCGCGCATCGTCGGCGCAGGCTTCAAGGCGACCGCGCTGACCACGTACCTCAAGAAGCCGATCACGCTGATGCGCCACCGCGACGATCGCGAGTTCCTCGCCCACATCGAGGCGGTCGACGGGCTGATGGACAACATGTACGCCTACCCCGGCCGCGCGATGGGCCAGGCGTACCACCGCCTGTTTCACAAGAACGAGCTGGCGACCGGGACGATCGCCGGGCCCACGCGGATGGTCGAGCTGGCCGATGTGCGCGTGCCTGTGATGAACGTCGCGGGGTGCAACGACGTGCTCGCGCCTCTGAGCGCTGTGCACCATGTCGGCGATCTGCTGCCCAACGCCAA
>DASZZG010000033.1:0-3892 GCA_035543355.1 Solirubrobacteraceae bacterium
GTCGTGTCGCCATCTCCTGCGCGCTGCTGATAGCGGCTGCTATCAATTTTGATAGCTGTGGCCCCCCTCTCGCTTCTCGTGGGCGAGGGCAGGTGGCCGGGAAATTGGGATCCGCGCGTCGAACTGTCACTTGACCCGGTCATAGAGGGTCTAATTGACGCCCGTCAGTTGAGCAGGTCATAGAAGCCTCAAGTGACCCCCTCGCAGAGTCCCCCTCGCCGACGACGTCGTTCGCACACCGAGAAGCGGGGGAGCGGTGGCTACCAGCTCGGCGGAAAGGATCGGCGCCTGGGGCTGCGCCCTTCGCGCTGACACTTGCGGGCTCCTACGCGCTACTCGGCGCGCAGCTCGCTCGGCGCGCCGTAGGGCTCGAGCACCGCCGGCAGCGAGACGCCGCCATCTTCGCGCTGGCCGTTCTCGAGCAGCGCGATGATCGTCCGCCCGACCGCCACGGCGGTGCCGTTGAGCGTGTTCAGATGACGCGCGCGGCCACCGTCGGCGGGGCGGAAGCGGATACCGAGCCGTCGAGCCTGATAGTCGGTCGTGTTCGAGGTCGAGGTCAGCTCGCGATAGCGCCCCTGGCCCGGCAGCCACGCCTCACAGTCGTACTTCTTCGCCGCCGAAGCGCCCAGCTCGTCGACGCCGATGTTGACCACCCGATACGGAATCCCGAGCTCCGAGAGGATCCGCTCCTCGAGCGCGAGCAGCCGCTCGTGCTCGTCCGCCGCATCCTCGGGCGCGACGAACGAGAACATCTCGACCTTGTCGAACTGGTGCACGCGAAAGATCCCACGGGTGTCCTTGCCGGCCGCGCCGGCTTCGCGCCGAAAGCAGGTGGAGAAACCGGCGTAGCGCAGCGGCAGCGCCGCTTCGTCGAGCAGCTGGCCGGCATGCAGCGAGGCGAGCGAGACCTCGGAGGTGCCGACGAGGTAGAGGTCGTCGTCGGCGAGACGGTAGATCTGGCGCTCGGCGTCGGGCAGGAACCCCGTGCCGAAGAGCGCCTGCTCACGTACGAGCACCGGCGGAGCGACCGGCTCGAAGCCCTCGCCGCGCAGTAGCTCCAGCGCGTAGCGGACGAGCGCAAACTCCAGCATCACGAGGTCGCCCTTGAGGTAGGCGAAGCGGGACCCCGAGAGCTCGGCGGCCGCCTCGATGTCGATCAGCGCTCCCGCGAGCTCGAGGTGATCGCGACCTTCGCGACCACTCTCGCCGACCTCGCGCAGCACGCTGTCCTCGTCCGCGGCATCGGGATCGGGCAGGTTCGGCAGCGCCGCGAGCGCAGCGTCGCGTTCGGCCTCGAGCTGCGCGCGTTCGGCGTCGAGCGACTTGACCCGCGCCGCCAGCTCGCGCATCGCCGCGATCTGCTCGTCGGCGTCGCCGCCAGCGCGCTTGGCCTCGGCGATCGCGTCGTTTGCCGCGTTCTGCTCGGCGCGCAGGCGCTCGACCTCGGGCACGATCTCGCGCCAGCGCGCGTCGAGCTCGAGCACCGCGTCGAGCTGGGAGTCGGCGCCGCGCCGCGCGAGCGCAGCGCGCACCGCATCGGTTTCGCTGCGGATCAGCTTGAGGTCGAGCACTGGCTCTCGGCTACGAGCGAGCTACTGACCGCTGGACGAAGCCGGGCACTTTCCTTTGCAGCCCGCATACGAGGCCACGAACTGCGCCACCGCCCGCGCATCCGAGCCCGTGACGAGGTTCTGGGGCATGATCGCCCCCGAGAAGCCGCCGTTGCGCAGCGCGTAGAGCACCCCCTGCACCGTCTCGCGCCGCTTGCCGAAGTTCGGTCCGTTCGTCGGCAGCTTGTCGCGCGGGTTCACGCCGCTCCCGTTGGTGCCCGCGGCGCCGAGCGTGTGGCAGCCGCCGCAGCGCTGTTGGAAGATCATCGCGCCCCGGTGGTTTGGATCGGAGCGCGAAACCGAGATGCCGCTGCCGCACGCGCTGACGCCGATCGCCGCCGCGAGCGCCGCGGCTGGCAGGCGGAGGCTCCTCACGACCCGGCTCATCGGGCGATGATCCTAGTGGTTGGTTGAGAGGCCCGCCTCTCCGTGGACCGGCGGCCTGCGGAATAATCGCCGTCCGTGACCCGCGCCCTGGTCCGTCCGCTCCTCCTCGTCGCGCTGGCAGCGGTCCTGGCCGCGGTCGCCGGCTGTGCACGCCAGGTCCACCGCAGCGCGCACAACGCGGTCGTGGACGTGACGATCGACGAGTACTCGCTGACGCCGACCGACATCACGGTTGCACACGGCGGCAGGTTGACCATCAGGGTCCACAACAAGGGGGTGCTGGCGCACAATCTGGCGGTCATGCGGGCGCGCCTGATCGTCGCGCGCTCGGCGACGATCGACCACGGCGCCAGCACCGCCCTGACCGTCGACCTCAAACCTGCCCGCTACCGCCTGATCTCCTCGCTGTCAGACGACGACGTGCTCGGGATCGCCGGGGGGCTGCGGGTTCGCCGATGACGGGTCAGCGCGAGCGGCAACAGTTCCGCGCGGTCTTCGCCAGCTTTCCCACGGGAGTTGCCGTGATCACGGCAGCCGGGGCGAGCGGGCCGGTCGGGATGAGCGCGAACGCGGTTTGCGCGCTGTCGCTCGATCCCCTCCTGGTGCTGGTGTGCTTCGACGTCACGGCGCGGACGCTGCCGGCCGTGCGCGACGCCGGCGCGTTCGCGATCAACATCCTGCGCTCCGACCAGGGAGAGGTGTGTCGAAAGTTCGCCTCCAAGCTGCCCGAAGCCGAGAAGTTCGCCGGGCTCGGGCACCACAGGGAACTGGGCGTGCCGGTGCTGGCCGAGTCGCTTGCGTGGATCGTTTGCGGCGTGGAGGAATTGCGGCCGGCGGGCGACCACGAGATAGCGATCGGCGCAGTGCGCGCGCTCAGCGAGGTCTCCGGCGAGCCGCTCGTGTGGTACCGCGGCGCCTACCGCTCACTCGGCTGACCCACCGGCGATCGCCGGACGGAGCGCTCTCAGGACGTGAACGCGGCGCGAATCACCAGTCCGAAGCAGACAAGCGCGGCGAGCGTCATCACGCCGATCTCGCGACGCACGACCGCGAGCACGACCGATCGTTGATCGCGCTCGTCGAGCTCGCCGACGGCCGCGGCGGAAGTGTGTCCGCGTGCGGCCAGGACGCTCTCGGCCGCGCCGATCCGCAGCTGCTCGGCGATGAATGAAACCGCCACTGGCAGCAGCCCATAGAGAACGTGCAGCCGGCCGGGCGTGTGCCGGCCGAGCAGCAGGATGCCGCCGAGCAGGACCTGCGCCAGCAGCGCGACCTGGGCCGCGCGCAGCAACTTCCAGAAGGCGGCGCTCGGCCGCACCCGCCACCACCGCCAGGCGCCCCACAGGCCGGCCGCCAGGAAGAGCGCGCAGACCGCGATTCCGACCGTCAGGTGGACCGTGGTCATTCGCGTCAGGAGACACTAAGTGGCATTGCGGCACAAGCTCCTGTAGAACGCTGCATGCATGCTGCGCACGTACCTCCCGGCGATCGTCTTATTGGCCCTCGGCGGCATCGTCGGCGGGGCCTTTGCGGTGCTCAACACGTTCCTCGGGCCGCGCGCCGGCGGCGTCACCAAGCAGGACCCGTACGAGTGCGGCCTGCCGTCGGATGTCCGCCGTGACTTTCGCTTCGGCATCTCCTTCTACCTGATCGCGATGCTGTTCATTTTGTTCGACATCGAGGTGATCTTCCTCTATCCGATCGCGGTGCAGCTGAAGGCCTTCGGCACGTTTGCGCTCAGCGAGACGATCCTCTTCATCGTCCTGCTGGCAGTCGCGTTCGTCTACGTCTGGCGCCGAGGTGCGCTCGAATGGAAGTGATCCGCGGTCCCGTCCAGCCGGGTGGCGACCCCCTGCGGGCGCGTCAGCTGCGCGCCCGCGACATGCTGCGCG
>DASZZG010000034.1:0-3857 GCA_035543355.1 Solirubrobacteraceae bacterium
GTGGACGTCACGATGAAGCAGGTGGGCCAGCTCGCCATGGCGCGGGACCGCGTCCGCTTCGTCGGCGAAATCGTGGCGATGGTCCTGGCCGGCAGCCGCGCGCTTGCCGAGGACGGCTGCGAGCTGATCGAGGTCGAGTACGAGCCGCTGCCCGTCGTCGCCGACATGATCGCGGGCGCGGAGCCGGGGGCGCAGGTCCTGCATCCGGAGATGGGCGACAACGTCGCCGTCTTTTTCGAGACGGGCTTCGGTGACGTCGAGGCCGCCTTCTCCTCTGCGGACGTCACGGTGAGAGAGCGCTTCGAGATCCAACGCTATGTCGGCATGCCCATCGAGACGCGAGGCGTGGTCGCCCAGTGGGATGCCCGCGACGGCTCGCTCACGACGTGGAACTCGACCCAGGTCGTCCACTTCGTCCAGCAGGGGCTCGTTTCGGCGCTCGGTCTGCCGCCCCACAAGATCCGCGTCATCGCCCCCGACGTCGGAGGCGGCTTCGGCACCAAGGCGACCGGCTACCCCGAGGACCTGCTGATCCCCGCGGCCGCCATCGCCGCGCGCCGCCCGGTCAAGTGGACCGAGGACCGCCGCGAGCACATGATGGCGGCCGGGCACGCGCGCCACCAGATGCACGACATCCAGATTGCCGCGCGGCGCGACGGCACCATGCTCGGCGTGCGCGACAGGATCTGGCTCGACCTCGGCGCCTACAACTCCTGGGGCATCGTGCTCCCCTACAACACCGTGGCGCATCTGCTTGGACCGCATCGCGTGCCGAGCCTCCACGTCGAGTGCCGCGGCGTCGTCACCAACAAGACGCCGAACGCGCCGTACCGCGGCGCGGGGCGGCCCGAGACCGTGTTCGCGATGGATCGCATCGTGGACTGTCTCGCCCGCGAGCTGCGCATGGATCCGGCCGACCTGCGCCGGAAGAACTACCTGACGCAGGCCGACATGCCCTACGAGCTTGGCATCCCGTACCGCGACGGCAACCCGCTGGTCTACGACAGCGGCGACTTCAAGGCGGGGCTCGAGGCCGCGCTCTCCGCCGTCGGCTACGACGCGCTGAGGCAGGAGCAGGCGTCACTCCGCGCCAAAGGGGTCCACCGCGGCATCGGCATCTCGGGCTACGTCGAGGGGACGGCGATCGGGCCGTACGAAGGCGCCACGGTGAGGCTCGACGCCTCGGGGCGCGCTGTCGTCGCCACGGGAGCGTGCAGCCAGGGGCAGGGGCACGAGACGTCGTTCGCCCAGATCGCCGCGGACGCGCTCGGCATCCCGTTCGACTGGGTGACGATCGTGGGCGGAGACACCGCGGCCATCCCCTTCGGCGTCGGCACGTTCGCCTCGCGGAGCGCGGTGAACGCCGGCAGCTCCATCCACGTCGCCGCCGGCAAGGTGCGCGACAAGATCGTCGAGGCCGCCGCCGCGCTCCTCGAGGCCGCGCCGGCCGACATCGAGATCGCCGACGGCGTGGTCTCGGTTCGCGGAGCGCCCGCCTCCTCGCTGCCCGTGAGCCGCGTGATCCAGGCGGCGATCCCGACCTTCGCCAAGCCGGGCGTCGCCTCGCCAGATTTCGAGGCGACGGTGTACCAGCACCAGCCGACCGTGACCTACGCGAGCGCCGTCCACGTCGCGTACGTGGAAGTGGATGTCGGCACGGGGGCCGTGAAGCTGCTGCGCTATCTCGTCGCCCACGACTGCGGCAAGGTCATCAATCCCGTGATCGTGGAAGGGCAGGTTCACGGGGGAGTCGCGCAGGGAATCGGCGGCGCGCTCCTCGAGGAGATGGTCTACGACGAGCAGGCCCAGCTCCTGACCGGCACCTTCATGGACTACCTCGTGCCCACGGCCATGGAAGTGCCGGCGATCGAGACCGTCCACCTCGAGTACCCGTCGCCGAGAAACACGCTGGGCATGAAAGGGGTCGGCGAGGGCGGCGCCATCTCGCCGCCCGCCGCCATCGCCAACGCCGTCGAGGACGCGCTCGCCCCCTTCGGCGTCCGCGTCACGCGGACCCCCCTCGGGCCTTCCGTGGTCTTGGGCCTCCTCGAGTCGGCGGCGAAGACATGAAGCCGCCGGCCTTCGAGTTCGTTGCCGCGTCGAGCGCGGCCGACGCCGTCGAGGCGCTGAGGCGCTACGGCGACGAGGCCAAGATCCTGGCCGGCGGCCAGAGCCTCATTCCCATGCTCGCCCTGCGCCTGGCCCGCCCGTCGGCGCTCGTGGACATCAACCGCTGCGACGATCTCGAGGGTCTCGCCGAGTCTGGAGGAGTCCTGACCGTCGGCGCGCTTGCCCGCCAGCGCGATCTCGAGCGCTGGGCGCGGACGGGTTCGCCGCTCCTCTCGGAGGCGCTCGGCTGGGTCGCTCATGCGCCCATCAGGAATCGCGGCACCGTCGTGGGAAGCCTCGTCCACGCGGACCCCGCCTCAGAGCTGCCGGCCTTGCTCCTCTGCCTCGACGGTTCAATCCTGGCGCGCCGCAAAGGCGGCGAGCGAGTGATCCTGGCCGACAAGCTCTACCTCGCCCCGCTGACCACCTCGCTCGAATCCGACGAGCTGGCGACTTCCGCGCGCTTCCAGCTGCCTCCCGAGGGCGCCGGCTGGGGCTTTGCCGAGGTCGCGCGGCGGCACGGCGACTTCGCGCTGGTCGGCTGCGCGGCAGTGCTGGCCCTGGATAGCACGGGGGCCGTGTCGCACGCGCGGCTGGGATTCTTCGGCGTGGGCGGGACACCGATCAGGAGCGCGCCGGGGGAGGCCGCCCTCATGGGCCGGGAGCCTACTCCCGCCCGCATCGTCGAAGCCGCGAAAGCCGCCGCGGCGGCGCTCTCTCCCGACGGCGACCTGCATGCCTCAGCGGACTATCGGAAGAAAGTCGCAGCCACGCTGACCGAACGCGTGCTCGCGACCGCGCTCGGGCGCTGCGGGAGAGCGCGGTGAAGCGGGCCGTCCGAGTGAAGGTGAACGGCACGGACTGCGACGAGTCCGTCGATGTGCGCTCGACGCTTGCCGACTTCCTCCGCGAAGACCTCGACCTGACCGGAACTCACGTCGGCTGTGAGCACGGCGTCTGCGGCTCCTGCACCGTGTTGTTCGACGGCCTACCGGTGCGCGCCTGTCTCATGCTGGCGGCGCAGGCCGAGGGCCACGAGGTGACGACCATCGAAGGCGTCGCGCCGCCCGACGAGCCGCTCCACCCAATCCAGGAGGCCTTCGCGGCCAAGCACGGGCTCCAGTGCGGCTACTGCACGCCGGGCATCATCATGAGTGCCTGCGCGTTCCTGAAGGAGCACCCCGCGCCGACGGAGCGTGAGATCAGGGAGATGCTGGCGGGCCACCTCTGCCGCTGCACCGGCTACCACTTCATCGTCGAGGCCATCGCCGAAGCCGCGCGCGCTCTCGCGGCCTCACCGAAGCCCTGAGGCGGGAAGTGACGGGGGCGGAGCGGATCGTCGCGGGGCTCGAGGCCGCAGGGGTAACCCTGGCCGCATCGGTGCCTGACACCTGGATCGGTCGGCTCATGGCCGTCGTCCGAAGGTCGAAGGGTATCCGGGCGGTGGATGTGGCGCGAGAGGAGGAAGCGGTGGCGGTGGCGTGCGGCGCCGCCCTCGCGGGGAGTCGAGGCGCCGTCCTGATCCAGAACGCCGGGCTCCTCAACTGCGGCGGGGTCCTCGCCGGCCTCGTGGAGCTCTACCGGATCCCGTGTTTCTTCATCGTGTCCTTTCGCGGCGACGACCGCGATCCGATCTACTACCACGCTCCCAAGGCGCGAGTGACGGAGGCGACCCTCCTCGCCTGGCGCCTGCCCTATGCAATAGCGGACCGCGCGGGAGATCTCGGCGCGCAGGTGCGCCAAGGTGT
>DASZZG010000035.1:0-3761 GCA_035543355.1 Solirubrobacteraceae bacterium
AGTCGAGGTCCACCTGCGCGATCGCAGCGAGGCCCGCCTCGCGGTAGACGTCGATCAGCAAGCCCGTCTCGACCGCGTAGCCACAGGCGAACGGCAGCCGCTCGAGCCGCTCGCGGCGTCCCGCCATCTCACCGGCGAGCGGCTGGCGGACGCCCGCCAGCTCGGGGTAGAACATGCTCAGCAACGGGCGCGCGACGAGCTCGTTGACGCGCCCGCCGCCATCCGCCAGCACTACCTCGCCGACGCGGAAGGGCCGGCGGTAGAAGGCCTTGACGTAGCTCAGCTCCGGTCGCGCCACGAGCGGCCCCAGCAGCCCGCAGGCGAAGTGCTCGCCGAAGTCGGCGGTGTCCGAGTCGAGAAAGCAGACGAGGTCTCCGGTGAGCACCGACAGCGCGCGCCAGATTGCGTCGCCCTTGCCGAGCACCGGGCCGGTCTCCGGCAGCAGATCCACGTCCTGATGGACCTCCGCCCCGAGCGACGCCGCCAGCGCCGCCGTGCCGTCAACGGAGCCAGCGTCGACGACCACCACCTGATCGAGCACCCCGCGCTCGCGCAGCGAGACGAGTGTTTGAACGATCGGCCCGATCGTCTCAGCCGTCTCGCGCGCCGGCACGCAAACAGAGATCGAGTCCGAGCGCTCCGCGGCAAGCCAGCCCGCCGGGAAGTCGCGGTGATCGAACGAGTTGGAGCGATACCAGCTCTGGACGGCGGACATCGGGCGGGGCCGTACTATGGCAGGGCGTTGGCGGTCATCTCCGACATCGAGCCCTGGAGGGACCTACTCGAGCTCGGCCGACGCGACGAGCGGCTGGTCTCAGAGGCGCGCGAGGGCGCCCGCGCGGCGACCACCGAGCCGTTGCCGCCCGACCTGCACCCGGCCCTCTCCGCCGCGCTCGGGCGCACCGGCATCGAGCAGCTCTACTCGCACCAGGCGCGCGCGCTCGAGGCGGCATGGGCGGGTTCGACGATCGTCACCACCGGCACAGCCTCGGGCAAGTCGCTCTGCTTCAACCTGCCGACGCTCGACGTGCTCTGCAGCGATGCGCACGCCCGAGCGCTCTACCTCTACCCCACGAAGGCGCTCGCGCAGGACCAGGCGCGCGCGCTACATGCGCTCTCGCTCGATCCGCTGCGCCCCGCCATCTACGACGGCGACACGCCCCGCGAGCAGCGCTCGGCGATCCGCAAGCGGTCAAACCTCGTGCTCACCAACCCCGACATGCTGCACGTCGGGATCCTGCCCAACCATCCCGCCTGGGGCGACTTCCTCGCCAATCTTGCGGTGGTGGTGATCGACGAAGCGCACGTCTATCGCGGCGTCTTCGGGTCGCACGTGGCAAACGTGATCCGGCGACTGCGGCGGATCGCCGAGGCGTATGGCACGCGGCCCCGCTTCCTGCTCGCCTCGGCGACGATCGCCAACCCGCTGGAGCTCGCCGAGCGCCTGACGGGGCTCGAGGACTTCAGCCTGATCGACCGCGACGGGTCTCCGTCCGCGGGGCGGCGCACGGCGATCTGGAACCCGCCGCTGCTCGACGAGGCGCTCGGCACGCGCGGCTCGCCGCTGGCGGAGGCGAGTGAGCTGACCGCCGAGCTCGTACGCCAAGGCGCGCGCACGATCTGCTTCATCAAGTCGCGCAAGGCCGTCGAGCTGATCGCACGCGGGATCTCCGAGCGCCTGCGCGACGACCACCCCGAGCTGGCCGAGCGCGTCGCGCCCTATCGCGCCGGCTACACCTCGACTCAGCGGCGCGAGCTGGAGCGCCGGCTGGTCGAGGGCGAGCTGCTCGCGGTCGTCGCGACCGACGCGCTCGAGCTGGGGATCGACATCGGCGCGCTCGACGCCGCGATCAGCGTCACCTTCCCCGGCACGGTCGCCTCGCTGCGCCAGATGTGGGGCCGGGCGGGACGGCGTGGCCTCGGCCTCGCCGTCTACATCGCCGGCGCGGACGCGCTCGACCAGTTCTTCTGCCGTCACCCGGACGAGTTCCTCGAGCGGCCCGTCGAGGCGGCGATCCTCGACCACGAGTCCGAGGAGATCCATGCCGGTCATCTCCTCTGCGCGGCCCACGAGGGCCCGCTGAGCGCGTCCGACGCCGAGGTTCTCGGCCCGCGCTGGCAGGCGTACGCCGATCGGCTGGTCTCTCGCGGCGAGCTCAGCCAGCGCACGCCCGGCGTCTACACGCCGCGCCGGCGCGAGGGATTTCCCGCGGGAGCGGTGTCGCTGCGGTCGTCCTCGCCCGACAGCTTCGCGCTGATCGACGGGGAATCGGGCGAGCTGCTCGGCACGGTCGAGGCCGCGCGCGCCTACGGGACGGTGCACGAGGGCGCCGTCTACCTCCACATGGGACGGTCGTTCGAGGTGACCGAGCTCGACGTCGACAGTGGCCATGTACGCCTGAGGCCCTTCAGCGGCAACTTCTACACGCAGCCCAAGCGCGACACCGCGACCGAGATCGAGCGCCTGCTCGACCGTCGTGAGACGCTCGGCGTGCAGCTGTCGCTGGGCACCGTAAACGTCACCGATCAGGTGCTCTGCTTCCAGCGTCGCCGGCTCGCCGATCACGGGGTGATCGACGTCTCAGCGCTCGACTTGCCGGTCACCAGGTTCGCGACACAGGCACTGTGGTTCGAGTTCGACGAGCAACTGGTGTCAAGCGACTTTCCGACGGACGCCCTGCTCGGCTCGCTGCACGCGACCGAGCACGCCCAGATCGCCGTCCTTCCGCTGCTGGCGATGTGCGACCGCTGGGACATCGGCGGCCTGTCGACGAACTTCCACGAGCAGACCGGCCGCCCGACGATCTTCATCTACGACGGGCATCCCGGAGGCGTCGGGATCGCGCGCCGCGGCTACGAGCAGTTCGAGACGCTCGTCCGCGACGCGCGCCGCCTGATCGGCGAATGCCGCTGCCGCGACGGCTGCCCGTCGTGCGTCCAGTCGCCGAAATGCGGCAACCTCAACGAGCCCCTGGCCAAGCAGGGCGCGCTCGAGCTGCTCGACCGGATGCTCGCTCGCTAGCATCGTCGCGGCTCGCGGCGAGATAGCTCAGTTGGTAGAGCACACGACTGAAAATCGTGGTGTCCCCGGTTCGATTCCGGGTCTCGCCATCCATGGCTCACCCCGGGACCGGGGCCATCACTCGCCCTCCGGGCTCGCTCACGGTTCGATTCCGGGTCTCGCCATCCCATGGCTCGCCCCGGGACCGGGCCATCACTGCGCATAACCGGGGCGAATCGCCGAGGGCGCCCGGCTCGCCGGCCTCGAGGACGCGCCGGCAAGCGGCGGCATGACAAGACGCTGAGGCGTAAGGTTGAGCTGTCGATGGGGGAGAGCTCTTGAGACGCGGACGCCTACGCGTCCTTGGCGGCATCTCGCTGGTCGCGGGTCTACTGCTGGTGGCCGCGGTCGCAACGGGGCAGCTCTCGAGCGCGCCGAACGACCTCTTCGCCCTCGGCCAGGGGTTCGGCCAGACGCCTGCTCGGGCTCCGGTCGTCCTATCGGCCGACATACCGACCAAGCCGGTGCCTCGGGCTCAGTGTGGGCCGGGCTCGCATCCCGAGCCGGGCATCCAGGGGCGGGTGCCGGCCGGTTCGGCCACCGACGGCCTGACCTGCAACACGACGCTCGTGAGTCACCAGGGGACATCCGGCGGGTTCAGGGTCTTCCGCTACATCGACGCCGCCGGCGACGCCTGCGCCTTCTACGACACGACCCTCCTGTTCCCGCTCAACGCGTTGAACCCCGCCGGCAGCTCGCC
>DASZZG010000036.1:0-3086 GCA_035543355.1 Solirubrobacteraceae bacterium
CACCCGGGAGGCCCCCGGCCGACCGACGGGGCGTCGCTGCGGGCAGGGTGTCGCGCGATGGACTCGGCGCTGCGCCGCTGGTATCGCGATCCGCGCGTCGACGTCGCGGTCCAGTACACGTTTCGCCAGGACGACCAGTTCCCCGTCGGGCTCGCCGCCAGCGCGCTGACGCGCGCCTACCCGACCTACGACCTCTGGCGCGCCTGGGGAGCACGCGCCCCTCAGGATCCGCCGCCGTCGCTGCCGGGATCGTGCGCCTAGACCGGCTCGTTCTCGAGTGACGCCCAAAGCAGACGGCAGGCGAGCGTGCGCCACGGCCGCCACGGCTCCGCGAGGCGCTCGAGCTCGGCCTTGCCGGGCAGTTGCTCGAGGCCGTAGGCGCGCTGAAAGGCCTTGCGCACTCCCAGGTCGCCGACCGCCAGCACGTCGGGTCGGCCGAGATGGAACATCAGGAACATGTGCGCGCTCCATTCACCCAGGCCGCGTACGGCGACCAGCTCGGCGATCACCTCGTCGTCGGGCAACTGATCGAGCCGATCGAGCTCGAGCGAGCCGTCGAGCACGTGCTCGGCCAGCGAGCGCAGGAACGACGCCTTCGCGCGCGACAGCCCCGCGGCGGCGCGCAGCTCCTCGGGATCGTCGGCCAGCACCTGCTCGGGCGTCGGCGTGCGGCCGTCGAAACGCTCGCACAGCCGCAGGAAGATCGCGCGCGCCGCCTTCGTCGAGAGCTGCTGGCCGACGATCGAGCGCACGAGCGCGCCGTAGTGGTCGGCCGGCTGGCGCCCCCGGTCGCGCCACAGGCGCTCGCCGCGCTGCTCGATCAGCGCCGCCAGCACCGGGTCGGCGGCCCCCAGGTGCGCGAGACCCTCGGCGTATTCGGCGTCCTCCGCCGACCCCTCGGCCGACAGCGCTCGGGCGAGGCCGGACTTCGCCGCCGCGCTCGGCGCGCGCGCGGCGGCGCTCACAGTCCGGCCACCTCTCCGACGGCCGTCAGCGCGGTCCCGTCGAGCGCGCCGAGCGCCCGCTCGACCGATGTCGCGATGCACGTGAACGTGGGCGTGTCGCGGCGTGTGTATTCGCTCGACTCGGTGGTGCGCAGGCGTTGCACGAGGTCGAGGAAGTCGGCCGGCTGATCGGTTTCGAAGGCCACGACGAACTCCTGGTCGTCGAGGCCGAAGGAGTAGGAGGTGTTGAGGTCGATCGACGGATACTCGCGGCCGACGCGAATGTGCTCGGCCATGATGCGCTGGCGCGTCTCCGGGTCGAGCCGATACCAGGAGCGCGTCTTGACGAACGGATAGACGAAGAGGTAGCGCGACTGGCCGGCCCTGACCTCGAGGCGCGACTCGTCCGAGTACTCCGACGGCTTGGTCATAGCCAGGTAGGAGTAGGGCGTCTCGCACCACTTCATCAGGCCGCTCTGCGACAGCACGACGTGGAATTCGTGGATCGGGTCGATGCTCAGCGCCTGCGACAGCAGCATCAGGTCGGCGTCGCCGCGCGTGCCGACGAGCGAGAACGAGCGCAGCAGGTGCTGCTCGGAGAAGTCGGCGCAGGCGGCGATGAACTCCCGTTTGTCCTGCGCACGACGCTCGGAGTCGAGCCGCCGCCAGGCGGGATCCACCTTGAGGAACGTGTACTTGACGAAATGGCGCTCGGGCATTGGAGGAGGGACCGGGGAGACGCCGCGGCCGGGGCGGGACGTCCATGTCGGTCGGGTACTTTCAAGAATATAGTCATGGCGTAGGCACGCTAGGATGAAGGCCCCTATGCGGATTGCCCTGCTGTCTCCGTATTCGTGGACGTACCCGGGGGGAGTCACGCGGCACATCGAGGCGCTTGCCGAACGGCTGCTTGCCGGCGGCCACGACGTCTCGGTGCTGGCGCCGTTCGATCCGGATGACTCCCTGGCTGCCCGTCTGCACGGTGGAGCACGTCCGCAGGCGCGTGCGCTCCCCGAATATCTCAAGCCGCTGGGTCGCACCGCCGGACTGCGGATGAACGGCGCCATGTCCAACCTCGCGCTCACCCCGACATGCGTCATGCGCCTGCGCCACGAGCTGCGCAACGGCGGCTACGACGTCGTGCATCTGCACGAGCCGATCGCGCCGATCGTCAGCTGGGACGCTCTCGGGGTCTGCCGGACGCCGATGGTCGGCACCTTCCACTGCTACTCCAAGAGCCTGATCGCCAATCACGCTGCGACCTTTATGGGCGCCCGCCGTCGCCTCAACCGCCTTGGCGTGCGGATCGCCGTGTCCGAGGCCGCCGCTTGGACCAACCGGCGCTTCTTCGGCGGTCGCTATCGCGTGATCCCCAATGGAGTGGATCTGCCCGATACCCCGCTCGCGCCCTTGCCACCCGCCGACGAGCTGCGGCTGGTGTTCGTCGGCCAGGCGGTCGAACGCAAGGGGCTGCCGGTGCTGCTGCGAGCCTTCGAGGCGCTGCGCGAGCACATCCCCGTGCGCCTGACGATCGTCGGCGCCGACGCCGACCAGGTCACCCCGTTGCTGCTCGACGCGCAGGGAGTGGAGATCGTCGGCAAGGTTGACGATGCGCACAAGCAGCGGTTGGTGCACGAGGCGGATGTGCTCTGCGCGCCGTCGCTGGGCGGCGAGAGCTTCGGCATGGTGCTGACCGAGGCCTTCGCCGCGGGCACGCCCGTGGTCGCGTCCGACATCGCCGGCTACCGCGACGTCGTCAGTCATGGCGAGAACGGCCTGCTGGTCCAGCGCGGCGATGCCGCGGGCCTGGCCGAAGCCCTACGCGACCTCTGGGAGGCGCCCGGGCGGCGCGCGGAACTCGCCGCAGGGGCCGAGGCGAGCGCCCAGCGCTTCGCCTGGCAGCACGTCGCCGAGGAGGTGTCCGAGGCGTACGAGGACGCGCTCGCGATCCCCGAGCCGAGCGGCGTGGTGCGGCGGGCGGCCACTCGTGTCGGCGCCCTCCCCGCGGATGGTCAGGCGCGCGTGCGCGCGCGCCGGCTGCCCAGCCTCGAGCCCGCTCCGGCCGCCGGCCAACGCGGCGCTCATGCGCTCATCCGCAAGGCCGGCCTCGTGATCGCCGTCGTCGTCGGTGTCGCGCTCACC
>DASZZG010000037.1:0-4638 GCA_035543355.1 Solirubrobacteraceae bacterium
TGGAGCCTGCTACCGGGCCCGACGTTCACGAAGAGCTTTCTGCGCACGTACGCGGATCAGCTCGGGCTCGACGGCAAGTTGCTGGTGGAGGAGTACAAGCTGCGCCACGAGCGTCCATCGGACCTCGACCTCCAGCCGATCTCGCCCAACCTGGGGACCGACCGGCGACGGCGCCCGCCCGGGCCGCCGCGGATCCCGCGCGCTTGGCTCGTAGGGCTCGCCGTGATCGCGCTGCTCACGGTGTTCGCCGCGCTGGGATCGAACACGCAGAAGTCCACACCCACAGCGCCACACCAGCGCGCGGGCCAACCCCACAGAAAGTCGCCAGGGGCGCCCCAGACCGCGCAGCAGCGCAAAGCCAAGGCGGCGGCCGCAGCGCGACGCCGGAGGCAGGCGCTGGCGCGGCGGCGAGTCCACCTGCGCCTGACGCCGCAGACGCCGGTGCGCGTATGCCTGAAGAACGCCAGCGGCAAGACGGTCGCCAGCGGCGTGCTCACGCCGGGCAGCAAGCAGCCGCAACGCATCTCCAAACGGTTCACGGTGACGATCGGCATCGGCGGGCTGACACTGCGCTGGGGAGGCAAGACGCTGCGCAAGGCCGCGGGCCCGGGGCCGGTGGGCTTCGCGATCCTCCCGGGTGGGAAGCACACGAACCTGCCGGCCGCCAAGCGCCCGCAATGCCCGTGAGCGCCCCCACCCGGGCGGGAATCGTGATTACGGGCACGGAGGTGCTCTCAGGGATCATCTCCGACCGCAACGGGCCGTGGTTGTCGGAGCGCCTGCGCGAGCTTGGCATCGAGCTGACCCAGATCTCCGTCGTCGGCGATCGCCCGGGCGACATGGAAGCGGCGCTGCGGTTCTTCGCCGACCAGGGCGTCGCGCTGATCGTCACGAGCGGCGGCCTGGGCCCGACCGCCGACGACCTCACGGCCGAGGTGGTCGGCGCCTTCTGCGGCCGGCCGATGGTGCTCGACGAGGCGCTCGAGGGGCGGATCGCCGAAATCCTGCGTGCGATCACGCGACGCTGGCCCGGCCTCGACATCGACGCGCTGCGCCGCTCGAACCGCAAGCAGGCGGTGATCCCCGAGGGAGCCACGGTACTCGAGCCCGTCGGCACGGCCCCCGGCCTCGTCGTCGGAATGCGCGACCCCGGCACCGGCGGGGACGCCGTTACACCTGTCGTGGTCGTCCTGCCCGGACCGCCGCGCGAGCTCCAGCCGATGTGGCGAGCGGCGAGCGAGACGGAAGCGTTCCGCGCGGCGATCGTAGGCGCGACCGAGTACCGCCAGGGGATCCTGCGGCTATTCGGCATTCCCGAATCCGAGATCGCCGCGACGCTGCGCGCGCTCGAGCAGGACGGCCTCGCGCTGGAGCGACTGGAGATCACCACCTGCCTGAGGCGCGGCGAGATCGAGATCGCCACCCGCTACGAGCCGGACGACGCCGAGACCTACGGCGCGTTTGCCGACGCGATCGCCGAGCGCCACTCGAACACTCTCTTCTCACGCGATGCGACGACGATCGACGATCAGGTGGCCGACTTGCTCGCCGGGCACAGGGTGGCCGTGGGGGAGTCCTGCACCGGCGGGCTGGTGGCGGCTCGCCTGACGGAGCGTGCCGGCTCGTCGGCCTACTTCGCAGGAGGGGTGGTCGCCTACTCCAATGCCGCCAAGACCGAGATGCTGGGCGTCGCGCCGGACATGATCGAGCGCCACGGCGCCGTCTCGCCGGAGGTCGCCGAGGCGCTCGCCGACGGCGCGATGCAACACTTCGACGCCGACATCGGCGTCGGCGTCACCGGCATCGCGGGGCCCGGCGGAGGCGATGACGACAAACCTGTGGGACGGGTCTGCTTCAGCGTCGCGTCGAGCGACGGCGCTCGGATCACCCGGACCGTCGACCTTCCCGGCAATCGCGCCGACGTGCGCGACCGTTCGGTGACCGTGACGTTTCACCTGTTGCGCCGGTTGCTGCGCGCCGAGCTCGATGCGCCCGGCCTGCGTTCGGCGGCCGACGAGGTCTCCGCCACCAGCGAATGAACGCATCCGCACGCGGCCGTGCGCGCCTGTTCGCCGCGCTCGATCTGCCCGCGCCTGTGCGTGCCGAGCTTGCTGAATGGGGGGAGCGCGCTTTCGCCTCGTGCGGATGGCTGCGCTTGCTGGCACCCGAGCACCTTCACGTCACGCTGTGCTTCCTCGGCTGGCGAGCGGAGGAGGAGATCGATGCGATCGGGGCGCTGACGATCGCGGCGTTGCGCGAGCCGGTGGCTGGGCTCGCGCTGGGGCCGGCCGTCTGGCTGCCGCGGCGGCGGCCACGTGTGCTCGCCGTGGAGCTTGTGGACTCAGAGAGCGCGCTCGCCACGCTGCAGCGCGGCCTCAGCGACGTGCTCGCCCAACGAGCGGGCTTCGAGCCCGAGTCGCGGCCGTTCCTGCCTCATGTGACCGTCGCGCGGGTACGCGAGCGCCCCCGGGGTGTGGATGACAGGCCGGTGCCCCCGCGGGCGATCGTCTTCCGCGGCACCGAAGTTGGGCTGTACAGGTCGCACCTGGGGCCGCGCGGCGCGCGCTACGAGCGCCTCGTGCAGGCGACTTTGTAGGTCGCCTGTGGCGTCGCGAGCGCCTTCGTTTGCATCTGAGCGTTGTTTCGTGCGCTCCGGGGGTCGAGCATCGCGTTTCCGTCCGCCACGCGGCCTAGCGTGCCGGGTTCGATGCTGACCACAGGAGTCGTCGCATGACCACATCAGACGAGAAGTCCGCCCAGGCTCGCAACACCGCGCTGCAGGGTGCGCTGACCCAGATAGAGCGCGAATTCGGCAAGGGAACGATCATGCGCATGGGCGACGAGGGCGCGCAGGTGCGCGTCGACGCGATTCCCAGCGGCGCCCTGTCACTCGATCTCGCGCTTGGCATCGGTGGCCTGCCGCGGGGGCGGATCGTCGAGATCTTCGGCCCCGAATCGTCCGGCAAGACGACGCTGATCTACCACCTCATCGCCGAGGCTCAGAAGCTCGGCGGGGTGTGCGCCTTCATCGACGCCGAGCACTCGATGGATCCGCTCTACGCCCAGCGGATCGGCGTCGACATCGATGAGCTGCTCGTCTCCCAGCCCGACTACGGCGAGCAGGCGCTCGAGGTCGCCGACATGCTGATCCGCTCCGGCGCTGTCGACGTGATCACGATCGACTCGGTCGCCGCCTTGACGCCGCGGGTCGAGCTCGAGGGCCAGATGGGAGATCAGACAGTCGGCGTCCAGGCGCGCATGATGTCCCAGGCGATGCGCAAGCTGGCCGGCAACCTCAACCGCACCCAGACGATGTGCGTCTTCACCAATCAGATTCGCGAGAAGGTGGGGGTGATGTTCGGCTCGCCCGAGACGCAGCCCGGCGGACGGGCATTGAAGTTCTACGCCTCGCAGAGGCTCGACATCCGCCGCATCGAGACGCTCAAGGACGGCACCGAGGCGGTAGGCAACCGCGTTCGCGTCAAGGTGGTCAAGAACAAGGTGGCCGCACCGTTTCGCCAGGCCGAGTTCGACATCGAGTTCGGCACGGGCATCTCCACCTCGGGCTGCCTGCTCGACCTCGGGCTCGAGCATGGCGTGATCAACAAATCGGGCTCGTTCTTCTCCTACGGCGACGAGCGAATCGGACAGGGGAGGGCCAACGCGAAGGCCTACCTCGACGAGCATCCCGAGATCGCCAAGGAGCTCGAGGACAAGATCTACGCCGCGCTTGGCATCGAGCGCGAGGCCGCGCCGCCGATCGAAGCCGCACCCGTGGAGGGCGCCCCACTCGAGGTCGTCGAGCCACCGCCGGCCAAGAAGGCCGCGTGAACACCCTGACACCCGAAGCACGGCGCCAGAAGGCGCTCGATGTCGCGTGCCGCTATCTGGACCGGCGGGAGCGCACGGTCGCGGAAGTGCAGCGCTACCTCGAGTCAAAGCGGGTCGAACCGGATGCGATCGCAGGCGCGATCGAAGAGCTGAGAGCCTGCGGTCAGCTCGACGACTCCCGCTACGCGCGGCGTTTCGCCGAGGACAAGCGCGCCCTCGAACATTGGGGCTCCGAGCGGATCGAGCGCCGGCTGACGGCGCTCGGCGTCGAGCCCGAGCTGATCGCGGCTGCTCTGTCCGACGGCGCGCCCGGCGAGCTCGAAACGGCGGTCGCGCTGCTGCGCCGGCGCTTCCCGACCGTTCCCGCGGACGAACGCCAGCGCGCGCGAGCGCTGGGCCTGCTCTTGCGCAAGGGGTACGAGCTCGAGCTCGCCCACGACGCGATTCGCGCGCAGGCGCACGCCGGCGCGGCCTGAGCGCGCGGCGGACCGCCGCGCGCGGTCCTGGGTCTAGTCTTGTTCTCGCATGAAGCGCTACCACCTCACGACGTTCGGCTGCCAGATGAACGAGCACGACTCCGAGCGGATCGAGCGCCGGCTGACGGCGCTCGGCGTCGAGCCCGAGCTGATCGCGGCTGCTCTGTCCGATGGCGATTCCGGCGAGCTGGAGGCGGCGGTCGCGCTGCTGCAGCGGCGCTTTCCGACCGTCCCCGCGGACGAACGCGAGCGCGCGCGAGCGCTGGGCCTGCTGCTGCGCAAGGGCTATGAGCTCGAGCTCGCCCACGACGCGATTCGCGCGCAGACGAAC
>DASZZG010000038.1:0-3874 GCA_035543355.1 Solirubrobacteraceae bacterium
CCGGCGAGTCTAGCCCTCAGCGCTGTGGAGGCCGGCGGATGCGTCATCCATCTCGGCGCGGCTCCAGATGACGGTCGACGTACTCCTTGGCAAGTCGCTTCGGCGCACGTGCAAGCCACGCCTCGACGATCAGCTCGTTGAGATCGTCGAGGAGGATCCTGTCCAGGCGCACGAGGACCGCTGGATAGCCGTCGAAATGTGGCGTGGTGAAGAAGACGCCTGGATCATCAGCGAGGAGCGCTTCCTTCGCGCCGAGGTGTTCTACCCGCGCTCCGAGGATCGGACCGGCGGGCACGTCGTCGCCAAGAGCTCGAACGTCGGCGGGGCGAAGCGGGCGCTCCCAGACGAACCCCTTGTCCCGTACTCGCCAAAACGCATGGTCGCGTGACAAGCGTTCGCTGGTCTCCGGCAGCGCAAGCGCGATCCGACGCACGTCGTCCCAGGTGGCCACCGGCTCACCCTAGCTCGCCTGCGCTGTCTAGCCGGCTGGGCCGCCGGGAATGATCAGTCCGTGGAAGTTGCAGGCATTCCCTTGTTGAGTTCCTCCGCCCTGTAACGCTCTCCGGGGATCCCATCCGCATGCCCTCGCTGCGATCGTGCGCACGGGCAATGCGAGAATCTCCGCCGACTGTGAGGACCAATGTCGAGATCGTCGTGGGGCAATTCGAGGATACGAACGCGCGCGACTTCGCGGCCGCGAAGGACGCGTACGCGGACGACGTGACCGTAGTCGACCACGGCGAGACGTCCGGCGACCCCGAGCTGCTGGAGAGGGTGACCGGCAAGGCCGCGTGGGAGAGTGGTTCGGGGACTGGTTTAGGCAGTTTGGCCCCGACTACCGGTTCGAGATCGAGGAGTCGCGTGGCTCGGGTGACCGCGTGTTGGTCGTCGCGGCCCACGGCGGGCGGGGGCGGGCGAGTGGGGTTCCCGTCGCCGGGCGGACGGCGTATGTCTACACAGTCCTGGATGGGAAGATCACGAGAGTAGAGATGTGGGGCGACCGCGAAGCGGCACTCGCCGGCTTCGGGGACTGACTGAGTGGCCCGAGCCCGTGCTGACCCGGTAGGGCCAGAACCGCAACGACCCGCCGAGGCGGGTCGTGGACTGCGGCCGGGGAGCGACCCCGGGCACGGATGCCAACCGTTTCGAAGATAGCACGCGACCGAGCGGTGCTTGCCGAGGCACCGCTCGCCGCGAGTGGCGGAGCGCGGGGGACTCGAACCCCAGTCGGGAGCGACTCCGACCGTCACGGTTGGCATCCGCGCGCGGCACCTCGCCGCTTCACGCTCCGCATCGTCAACGATGACGGAGCAGGCGTTCCCTTTGGTGAACGCACAGCACAAGAATCGTGGAGGAACTCCGGCGCATGACGTTCAGAGAAGCGTTCTGCCAGCTGAGCGACTTCTCAGGTGCCGACCGATGGAGGCGGGGGGAATCGAACCCCCAACTCCGCCTTGCAAAGGCGGTGTGTTCCCGTTAGCACCACGCCCCCGTACGCGCTTACCCAATACTAGGGGCGTCCACGCATCGCGCCGCGGTCGCGCGCTAGGTTCCCCACCCGCCGTCCAACGCTGGAGAGAACGCCGCGATGAGCCTTCCCGCTCCTGACCCGAACTCAACCGTCCTGATCACCGGCGCCTCTGCGGGTATCGGCGCCGAGCTGGCCCGCCAGCTCGCTGCGCGCGGGCACAGCGTCGCAGTGGTCGCCCGGCGTGGCCAGCTGCTCGACGAGCTCGGCGAAGAGCTTCGCCTGGCGCATGGAGTCAGCGTCGATCGCCACGTCTGCGATCTCTCGGACGCGGCGGCGCGGCAGGGCCTGATCGCCGCCGTGCGCGCCGGCGAGCGGGCCGTAGTCGGCGTTTGCAACAACGCCGGCTTCGGCAGTTTCGGCAGCTTCTGGGAGCTGCCGCTCGAGCGCGAGGTCGAAGAGGTTGCGCTCAATGTCGGTGCGCTGCACGAGCTGACCGGAGCGTTCCTGCCGGAGATGGTCAGCCGCGGCGCGGGCGCGATCCTCAACGTCGGCTCCACCGCTGCGTTTCAGCCGCTGCCCAACAACGCGACCTACGCGGCGACGAAGGCGTTCGTCGTCTCTTTCTCCGAGGCGGTCCACGCGGAGCTCGCGGGCACGGGTGTCTCTTGCACCGCGCTCTGCCCCGGGCCTGTGCGCACCGAGTTCGCGGCGAGCTCGGGGGCGGGGGAGCTGGAGGGCGCCGGCCCGGACTTCATCTGGATGTCGGCCGCCGACTGCGCGCGAGCGGGCGTCGAGGGGATGATCGCCGGCAAGCGCTCGGTCGTGCCGCAGTGGACCAACAAGATCTCGGCGACCGCCGGGCGGCTCGTGCCGCGGTCGTTGCTGTTGCCGGGCCTGCGCCGGTTCGGCTCGCGGCTCGGGCTGTGAGAGACCGTTCGAGCGCTACGCAGCGTTGCGAAGAACCTCGCCCGCTACTCGGTCGGTGGCGTCGCCGGCCCCGCCGAGCAGGCGGCGCGAAAGCTGAGCGCGGCGGAAGTACAGCGGCGCATCGTGCTCCCAGGTCGCGCCGATGCCGCCGTGCACCGAGATGAACTCCCGCGCCGTGTAGTCGAACGCCCTACCGGCGGCAGCGCGCGCAGCGCTTGCGGCCAGCGGGAACTCGTCCGGCGCGTCGGCGTGCGACCAGCCGGCGTAGTACAGCAGCGAGCGCAGGTTCTCCATCCGGCGCAGGACCTCGACGAGCGAGTGCTTGACCGCTTGGTAGGAACCGATCGCGCGGCCGAAGGTGAATCGCTCCTTGGCGTACTCGACGGAGCGTTCGAGCGCCTCTTCGACCGCGCCCAGCGCTTCTGCGGCGAGCAGCGCCTGCGCCAGGTACCAGGCGCCCGTCAGCGCCTCGTCATCCGCCTCGAGCGGCGTCGCGGCCGCGTTGTCGAGCTTGACGTGGCCGAGCGAGCGGGTGGCGTCGTAGCGCGTCACGGGCTCGACGGAGACGCCGTCGGACCCCGCATCCACCACCACCGCACGGGGTTTCCCCTCGCCGTCGACGCCAACCACCACGAGCACGTCAGCCCCTGGCGCGTCCGGGACCCAGGCCACCTCTCCGCTGACGCTCGCCGACTCGCCGTCGACCGTGATCGTCGGCGCGGCCACGCGGGTCACGCCTCGCGCCGGCTCGACCGTCCATGTGTCCTCGATGTCATCGGGTGGCCGCGCCGGCACGTAGACGGCCCGGGCATCCCCTTCGGCGAGGCGCTTGAGCAGTGCGGCGTCGGCGCCGCCGCCGTCGAGCACCGCGGTCGCCGGCACGTGGCCGAGCAGCGGCACGGGCGCCAGCTTGCGGCCGCACTCCGCGAGCACGAGCATCGCGTCGAATGCGCCCAGTCCCGCGCCTCCGTGCTCGGAGGAGATCATCAGCCCCGGCCAGCCGGCCTCGCTTGCCGCCGGCCAGAGGTCGGGCAACTCCCCGCCATCGAGCGCCTCGCGCGCCGCCTCGACCGTCTTGAAGCGGTCGAGCGCGCCTCGGGCCGCCTCACGCAGGAAGACCTGCTCGTCGCTCAGGGCGAGATTCACGCCGCCACCTCGCGTTCCTTCGCGCGCAGTTCGGAGAACGGAATGCCCTTGTCGAGCCGCGGCTCAGGAGGCAGGCCGAGCACACGCTCGCCCACGAGGTTGCGCAGGATCTCCTCGGTGCCGCCCGCCGACTTGAGGCCTGGGAGAAACGAGATCAGGTAGTTCCATTCGCCCTCGACGAGCGCTTCGGGTCCGAGCACGTCGGCGATCAGATCGCCCGCCGCGATCGCGGCGTTGACCATCGTGATCTTGCCGAGTGCAGCCTCGGGCCCCGGAATGCTGCCCTTCGCCAATGCGGTGAGAAAGCGATAGCCGGTGAAGCGCAGCGCG
>DASZZG010000039.1:0-8176 GCA_035543355.1 Solirubrobacteraceae bacterium
TGGTCTACTCGATCTCCGAAGAGGATCGGCGGCCGCTGGCGGCGACGCCGCCAGGGTCACGCGCCCTGCTCGTCGGCGCTGGGCGTCGCACGATCGTGCCCGCCGTGGGCGGCGTGATCGGCCGCTCGCGGCAGTGCGACATCATGCTGGCGGACTCCAACGTGTCGCGCCGGCACGCCGAGTTGCGCCCCGCGGCGGACGGGTGGGAGATCTCGGACCTCGGCTCGACAAACGGAGTGAGGGTCAACGGGCGCAAGATCTCCTCCAGCCATCCGCTCTCGTCGGGCGACATGATCGAGCTGGGTTCGAGCGAGCTCCGCTTCGAGTTGGAGTAGCGGCGACGATGCTGGAGCCCGTCTCCGTACTGCTGAAGTTCGGCTTCCTGCTGGTTCTGTATCTGTTCCTGGTGTGGGTGGTGCGCTCTGCGCTGAAGGACCTGCGCACGGATGGCGTAGCCGTCGGAGAGTCGCCGCCGTCCGATGCGACCGGCATGCACGCGGCGTCCGCGGGACTTGCCCCAAGTCCGCTGGCCGGCGTCGAGCCGTACCTGAGGGTCGAGCGCGGGATCGGGCTCGAGGCGGGCAGCGCATTCGACATCGAGGACGGCGCGACGCTCGGTCGGGGCGATGCCGTCGACATCCGGCTCGAGGATCCGTTCTCCTCATCGCGTCACGCGCGGATCACCGTGCAGGGCAATGCGGTGGTGATCGAAGACCTCGGGTCGACGAACGGGACCTACCTCAACGGCGAGCGGCTGCACGGGCCACAGCCGCTGCACCCGGGCGACCGCATCCGCATCGGCGACTCCGAGTTCTGCTACGAGGTCTGAGATGATCCGCGTCGCCGAGAAGTTCGCCCGGAGCGAGACCGGACGCGTCCGTCGCGCCAACGAGGACTCGCTGTTCGCGCGCGAGCCGGTCTTCGTGGTTGCGGACGGAATGGGTGGAGCCCGCGCCGGCGAGGTCGCCTCCAAGCTGGCGGTCGACACGTTCGAGCCGGGGCTCGGCGACGAGGGCACACCCGAGGACCGCCTGGAGGCAGCCGCGCACGCGGCGAACGCGCGGATCCACGAGCTGGCGCGGTCGGACCAGCAGCGAGCCGGGATGGGGACGACGCTGACCGCGGTGTACGTCGACGAGTCGTCGGTGGCGCTGGCGCACGTCGGCGACTCGCGCGCATACCTGATGCGCGACTCGAAGCTGCAGCGACTCACGCACGACCACTCGCTGGTCGAGGAGCTCAAGCGCAAGGGCCAGCTGACCGAGGCCGAGGCCGCCGAGCATCCGCAGCGGTCGATCATCACCCGGGCGCTCGGCCCGGAGGCAGAGGTCGAGGTCGACCGGGCGACCGTCCAGGCGCGCGACCGCGACATCTTCCTGCTGTGCTCCGACGGGTTGACCGGAATGGTCTCGGAGGAGGACATCGCCAATCTGATCACCGGCTCGGAATCGCTCGAGCAGGCCGGCCACAAGCTGATCGACGCGGCCAATGCCGCCGGCGGCCGCGACAACGTGTCGGTCGTCCTGTTCCGGGTCGAGGACGTTCCCTCGTCGGCAGCACAGGACGCCGAGCAATCCACCGTGGTCGGCGAGCCGGCGCCGTCGCCCGAGCAGGTGAGCGCCGCCGTGGAGCGGGCGCAGGCCACCGGCAAGGCGCCTGCGCCCTCGCCCGCACCTGCTCCAGCGACCACGCCACGCAGGCGCGAGCCACGCCCGGCTCCGGCCGCTCCCGCTCCGGGCAAGCGACGCCGGCGTGTGCCGACCGGCTTGCTCGCAGCGCTGACCGTGGTGGCACTGGTGCTCGTCGGCGGTTGGTTCGCGTCGCGCGCCGTCTTCTTCGTCGGCACGTCGAAGAACGGGGCGGTGACGATCTTCCGCGGATTGCCCTACGAGCTGCCGGGCGGGCTGAATCTCTACGAGCGCTTCTACACCTCGCCGGTGCCGGCGACCGATGTGCCGGCGTCCCGGCGAACGAAGCTGCTCGACCAAACACTGCGGTCGCGTTCGGACGCATCGAATCTGGTGCGCGCGCTCGAGCTCGGGAAGCTCGCGCGATGAGCGGTCCGGGCCGCGGGGTGGACGGACCGTGAATGCTCCGATCCGCCGCCTCTACGGCCTCATCGTGCTGCTCTTCCTCGTGCTCGTCGTGTTCACTTCGCGCTGGACCGTTTTCGAGGCCAAGACGCTGCGCAACAACCCTCACAACCGCCGCGCGCTGTTGGAGGAGGCGCGCATCAAGCGAGGCACGATCCGCGCCGCCGACGGCACCGTGCTCGCGCGCTCGATCCCTGCCCCCGGCCACACTTTCAGCCGCACATATCCGAGCGCTTCGCTGTTCGGCCACGCCGTCGGCTACTCGTTCACCACGCTGGGGCGCTCGGGGTTGGAGAAGTCGCGCAACGAGATACTCACTGGCCAGCAGCGCGCGGGTGTCTCTTCGATCTTCGACCAGCTGCGCGGCCGGCGCCGCCAGGGCGATGACATCACCACGACGCTCGATCCGACCGCTCAGCGGATCGCCCTGCGCGAGCTCGGCGGCCGCCGCGGAGCAGTCGTCGCGCTCGAGCCTGCGACCGGTCGCATCAGGGTGATGGCGAGCGTGCCCGAGTACGACCCCAACGCCGTGGAGAAGCGCTTCTCCACGCTTTCCCAGAGAAAGGGCTCGCCGCTGCTCAACCGGGTCACGCAGGCGGGCTATCCGCCGGGGTCCACCTTCAAGGTGGTGACCGCAGCCGCAGCGCTCGATAGCGGCAAGTTCACGCCGTCGTCGACCGTCAACGGCAAGTCGGGGATCCGCATCTCCGGCGTGCCGCTGGCTAACGACAACAAGCAGAACTTCGGCGACATCGACCTGACAAAGGCGTTGACACAATCGGTCAACACGGTCTGGGCCCAGGTCGCCGAGCAACTCGGTCGGTCGACGATGGCCAAGTACATGGTGCGATTCGGCTTCTACCGCAAGCCTCCGCTCGACTATCCCGCCGACCAGTTGCGGGCCTCTGGTGAGTACCGCAACGGCGTGCTGCTGCGCCCGCGCAGCGGGGCGATCGACGTCGGCCGGATGGGAATCGGGCAGGACAAGCTCAACGTCACGCCGCTGCAGATGGCCGAGGTCGCGGCGACGGTGGCTAACGACGGCGTGAGGATGCAGCCGTGGCTTACGCGGCGCGCAGTCGATCGCGACGGCCGCAGGGTGCTCGACGTCAAGCCGCAGAAGGCGGCGCGTGTGATGTCCAAGCAGGCCGCGCGCGCGCTCGGGCAGATGATGACCCAGGTGGTCAAGGAGGGCACGGGGACGGCATCGGCATTGCAGGGAATCGACGTCGCAGGGAAGACCGGAACCGCGCAGATCACGCCGAACGCCAACGTCACCCAGCCGTGGTTCATCGCGTTCGCACCGGCGACCAAGCCCCAGATCGCGATCGCCGTCACGGTCGAGCGCTCGAACGGCGGCTTTGGCGGAACGGAGGCGGCGCCGATCGCAAAGACCGTCATGGAGTCGCTTCTGGGGAAGGGCGGATGACCGAGCAGCTCCGCGCCGGGCGGAACCGGTGATGGATCTCGCTTCGGACATCGTCGTCGACGGTCGCTACCGGCTGCTCGAGCGCGTCGGCTCGGGCGGAATGGCCGAGGTCTGGAGCGCGCAGGACCTGCAACTCGGGCGCAAGGTCGCGCTGAAACTGCTCCACCGGCGTTTCTCCGAGGACCCCGAGTTCGTCGAGCGGTTTCACCGTGAAGCGTCCAGCGCGGCCGGGCTCCAGCATCCCAACGTCGTCTCCGTGTACGACCGCGGCGAGTGGGACGGGACCTACTACATCGCGATGGAGTTCCTCGAAGGGCGCTCGCTCAAGCAGGTTGTCTCTACGGACGCGCCGATGGATCCGGTGGCGGCGATCGACATCGTCATCGGAATCCTGCGCGCCGCGCGCTTCGCTCACAAGCGCGGCATCATCCACCGCGACCTCAAGCCGCCCAACGTGATCCTCGACGAGGAGGGGCGCGTCAAGGTGACCGATTTCGGCATCGCTCGCGCCGGGGCGTCGGACATAACCGAGACGGGCTCGATCATGGGCACGGCGCAGTACCTCGCGCCGGAGCAGGCCCAGGGCCGCGCGGTGTCGGCCTCGGCCGATATCTACGCCATCGGCGTGGTCCTCTACGAGCTGACGACCGGGCGGGTGCCGTTCGAAGGCGACAGCGCGGTCACGATCGCGCTCAAGCACGTCGCCGAGGCGCCGGTCCCGCCGGCCGCGATCAACCCGGCGATGGCGCCCGAGCTTTCCGACACGATCCTGCGCGCGCTCGAAAAGGACCCGTCTCAGCGCTTCCCCGACGCCGACGCCTTCATCGCCCAGCTCGAACACGTGCGCGGCCAGATCCTTGCCGGCGTCGCGGTCGGCCAGGACACTGCGTCCTTCGCCCTGCCGGTCAGCGACCCGCATGAGCCGCTCGCCGGCGATCCGCTGGTCCCGTACGAGCCCGCTGCCCCGGGGTCGCGCACGCCGTGGTGGTGGGCGGTCGTCGTCGTCGCGCTGATCGCCGGCGCCGGCTTTGCCGCGTACACGCTCACCCGCCCGGTGAAGACCGCGGTCCCCAACGTCATCGGCCTCGACGTGAGCCACGCGCAGACGCTGCTGACGTCGCGCGGCTTCAAGCTGGCGCCCCCGGTGCGCCAGGCGAATCCGGCGCCCAAGGACACCGTCGTCGGGCAGGCGCCGACCGGCGGCACCAAGATCGACAAGAGCAAGCCGGTCACGCTGTCGGTCTCCGACGGGCCGGCTCAGTTGCCCGTGCCGAACGTCAGGGGCCAGGCGGAGGCGGATGCGAAGCGGGCCCTGATGCGAGCTGGATTCCAAGTGAAGGCGCGCAAGGGGTTCTCGGCAAAGGTGGCGGCTGGATTGGTGGCGAAGACCGATCCGCCGGTTGGAACGCAGGTTCCGCGCAGCTCGCTCGTGACGCTGGTGATCTCCAAGGGCGCCGGGACGGTCGCCGTGCCCGACGTCACAGGCAACACCCAGGCTGCGGCTACGGCGACGCTCACGCAGAAGGGCTTCAAGGTCGCGGCGAGTAGCCAGGAATCTCCGGACAAGCCGTCCGGGACCGTCCTGTCGCAGAGCCCGGCGGGGGGCGGGAAGGCGACCAGGGGATCGACAGTGCGGCTGAAGCTCGCGATCCAGCCCAAGCGGGTGACGGTGCCGACGGTCGTGGGGAGTACGGACGTCGACGCGGAGAAGACGCTCTCGGATGCCGGCCTGACGCCCGTGATCGTCGAGCATGCGGTCTCCGATTCGAGCCAGGACGGCAAGGTCCTCGCGCAGGCTCCGCACGGCGGGAAGGCCAAGCGCGGCGCGCGTGTGAGACTGACGGTCGGCCGTCTACCCACGAATCCGCCGCCCGGTGGCGGCGCTCCACCGGCTCAATGAGGGTGGTAGTGCTCGGCGGCGGGCGCTCTTCGGAGCACGAGGTGTCGCTCGAATCGGCACGCGCGGTTCGCGATGGGCTTGCGACCGCCGGTCACGAGGTGGTGGCGGTCGAGATCGGACGCGACGGCGTCTGGCGTGGCGATGGCGTCGAGCTCGTCCTGCGCCCGGCATGCGGCCTGCTCGAGGCCGATGTCGTGTTTCCGGTGCTGCACGGGCCGTTTGGCGAGGATGGGACCGTTCAGGGGCTGCTCGAGTGCCTCGACGTGCCGTATGTCGGCGCCGGTGTGATGGCGTCGGCGATTTGCATCGACAAGCTCGTCTTCAAGCAGCTGATGGCGAGCACCGGCCTGCCCCAGGTGGAGCACGCCGCGGTCGTCGAGGACCGCTTCCGAGACGACCGCGAAGCAGTGCTGGCGGCGCTGGCAGAGCTCGGCCTGCCCGTCTTCGTCAAGCCGGCGAGGCTCGGCTCGTCGGTCGGGATCGTCAAGGTCTCGCGCGCCGAGGATCTCGCACCAGCGATCGAGCAGGCGCTGCGCTACGACCCGCGCGTGATCGTCGAGGCGTCGTCAAGCGGGCTCGAGGTCGAGTGCTCCGTGATCGGGATTTCCGAGCCGTTGGCGTCCGAGCCGGGCGAGATCGTGATCTCGAATGACTGGTACGACTACGAGGCCAAGTACCAGCCCGGCGGGATGGAGCTCGTCGTGCCGGCGCGGATCGCCGCTGCCGCGCGCGATCGCGTCCGCGAGCTGACGATCGAGGCGTTCGTCTGCTCGGGCTGCAGCGGGATGGCCCGCGTGGACTTCTTCGTCGACGGCGATCGGGTAGTCGTCAACGAGCTCAACACGATTCCCGGGTTCACCTCGACGAGTGTGTTCGCAAAGCTGTTCGAGGCGTCAGGGCTGCCTTATGCCGCGCTGCTCGACCGGCTGCTGGGGTTCGCGATCGAGCGCTACAGAGACGAGCGCCGCCACAGCTTTTGAAGGCCGGCTCACCCGCGCTGGTAGAGCGACAGCTCGTCGATCGAAGCGCGCGACCCCAACGGTGAGTCCGGCGGCCCGAGCTTCGTGATCCAGACGAGGTAATAGCGGAAACGCCGACCATGCGTGTCCAAGGCGAAGCGCGTGCGTTTGTGCGCGATCTTCTGCTCGGGCGCGACCTTCGTCCAGCCGCCGATGTCCTTGGGCACGGCGCCGTTCGCCGCATAGATCCCGGCGGTCCACCCCGGTTGCGTGGTGCGCACTGTGAGCGCCGCCGCGGCAACGCCGGGCTTTGCGTCGAGGTAGATGCCCACCCCCTTCTTGTTCAGCGCGCCGGCTTGGTAGTGCTCGGTGCTCCAGCTGGTGTCGGGCACGTGATCGAGCACCGCCTGCGTCTGGCCGGGGTTCTGGCGGTGCGGGAAAGGACCTTCGGGGTTGTAGTCGTGGGCGGCGGTCTGGGCGAGCGAGATCGACTTCAGCCCCGGCGCCGGCGGCGGCCCCGGCGCCGGTCCCGTGCCGCGCGTCGTGTGGACGCCAAGCGCGATCAGCACTCCCGCCGCAGCGGCGCCCAGGACCAGCAGCGCGAGGCCGAGCTTCCACGCCGAGACGCGCGTGCGAAATGGCAGCCGCCGCCGAATCGACCCCGGTAGGGATCGCAGCACGGCCGTCGCCTCGCCGGTCGCCTGGCCGGCGCGCGCGGTCTCGATCGCAAGCACCTCCTCGAGGTCCGAGATCAGCTCGCCGGCGTTCGCATAGCGGCGTTTCACGTCCTTTGCCGTCGCGCGATCGATCACGGCCGCGAGCGCAGACGAGATCCCGGGGCGCCTCGTCTGTACGTCGGGGATCGCTTCGCGGACGTGCTTCATCGCGACCGCGACCTGGGTCTCGCCGCGGAACGGCACCTCTCCCGTGAGCATCTCGTAGAGGACGATTCCAAGCGAGTAGATGTCGGATTGCCCGGTGACGTTGTGGCCCAGGGCCTGCTCGGGCGAGACGTAATCGGTCGTTCCCAGGACCCGTCCGTCGGCGGTCAGGCCCTCCTCCTCGAGCGAACGCGCGATGCCGAAGTCCGTCACCTTGGCCGAGCCCTCGCTGTCGAGAAGCACGTTCTGTGGCTTGACGTCGCGGTGGACGATGTTGCCCTGGTGCGCTGCGCCGAGCCCGCGCGCTATCTCGATCGCATAGGCGACGGCCTCGGGCACCGGCAGCCGGCCGAGCCGGCGGATGCGCTCCTTCAGGGTCTCGCCGCGGACGTACTCGAAGACGATGTAGGGGCGATGCTCGTCCTCTCCCGCATCGATCACGGTGACGATGTGGGCGTGCGAAAGCTGCGCGACGGCGCGCGCCTCGCGGCGGAAGCGCTCGAGCTGGTCGGAGTCGCTCGCTATCTCGCGGTGCATGAGCTTGATCGCGACGTCGCGCTCGAGCGTCGTGTCGGTGGCGCGGTAGACGGTCGACATGCCGCCGGCGCCGATCAGCTCCTCGAGCCTGAAGCGGCCGTTCAGCAGGGTGCCGACGAGCGTGCTCATCCGTTCTGTCCTATTTTGCGCTCGTGGCCCTCGTCCATGCGTCTTACTTCACCGATCCCTGTTGCCCCTGGTCGTGGGCGATCGAGCCTGCCCTGCGGCGGCTCGAGGTTGAATTCGGCGATCAGGTGCGGTTCACCTACGTCATGGCCGGCCTGCATCGCGAGCTCCAGGACGGTCGCGAGCCGGCGGGCGAATGGCTCGACGCGTCCGCGAGCTCGCAGATGCCCGTCGATGTCCGGCTCTGGCTC
>DASZZG010000040.1:0-8645 GCA_035543355.1 Solirubrobacteraceae bacterium
CTCTTCATCGTCCTGCTGGCAGTCGCGTTCGTCTACGTCTGGCGCCGAGGTGCGCTCGAATGGAAGTGATCCGCGGTCCCGTCCAGCCGGGTGGCGACCCCCTGCGGGCGCGTCAGCTGCGCGCCCGCGACATGCTGCGCGGACTGGAGGGCGCCGAGCTCGAGCGCTACGTCGAGGAGCGCGTCATGACCACCACGCTCGAGCGCGCGCTCAACTGGGCGCGCTCGAACGCGCTCTTCCCGGCCACCTTCGGCCTCGCCTGCTGCGCGATCGAGATGATCACGACCGTGGCCTCGCGTCTGGACATCGCCCGCTTCGGCTTCGAGGCGTTTCGGGCATCCCCGCGCCAGGCCGACCTGCTGATCCTGTCGGGTCGCATCTCGATCAAGATGGTGCCCGTCATCCGCCGTATCTACGACCAGATGCTCGAGCCCAAGTGGGTGATCGCGATGGGCGCCTGCTCCTCGTCGATGGGCGTCTTCAACAACTACGCGATCACGCCGGCCGACAAGTTCCTGCCGGTGGACGTTCACGTGCCGGGCTGTCCCCCGCGCCCCGAGGCGCTGATGCACGGGATCCTGCGGGTGCGGGCCTTGATTCAGGAGCAGCCCAACCTCGGCTGGCGTCAGCGTTACGGCGCCGAGGGCACGGAGGAGACGCTGACCGTCCCGGCCGACCGCGCGCCCGCCGCGCCCCGCGAGGGCGAGGGGCCGCGTGCCTGACGCGACGGGCCTGGAGCTGATCGCCCAGGACCTGCGCGAGGCCGACGCCGAGTCGGTCCTCGAGACGATCTACTTTCGCGACCACGGCACCCTGCTGGTGGACGCCGACGGCGCAAGGGAGGTGCTCGCGCGCCTGCGCGAGCGGGGCTTCTCCTTCCTCGCTTCGCTGCACGGGGTCGACTACTACCCCGAGGAGCCGCGCCTCGGCGTGCTCTACGAGCTGCTCGACATGCAGCGCGTCGACCGCCTGACGGTCAAGGCGCGCGTGCACTCGGAGGCCCCGTCGATCGCCTCGGTGGTGGACCTGTTCCCGACGGCCGACCACCAGGAACGCGAGGTCTACGACCTCTTCGGCGTGGTCTTCGAGGGCCACCCCGACCTGCGGCGAATCCTGATGCCCGAGGACTACGAGGGCCACCCGCAGCGGCGCGACTTCCCGATCGGCGGCGAGCCCGTCCTCTTCACTTACAACGAGCACACGGTGCCGAGGTACTACGAGTGACCACGCCCGGAATCAGCGAGTACCGCCGGCAGGAGGAGTCGATCACGCTGGCGCCGATCGAGCAGCAGCTCAGCGGCGTCACCGACGGAGAGCGGCACGAGCTGCTGACGATCAACTTCGGGCCCCACCACCCCGCGACGCACGGGGTGCTGCGGCTGCTCGTCCAGCTCGAGGGCGAGGTCGTGCGCGACCTCTCACCGATCATCGGCTACCTGCACACGGGAATCGAGAAGACCTGCGAGGACAAGTCCTACTGGAAGGTCATCCCCGTGATCGAGCGGATGGACTACCTCGCGTACTACTTCAACGCGATGGCCTTCTGCGGCGCGGTCGAGCGGCTGGTCGGGGTCGAAGTGCCGCCGCGCGCCCAGTACCTGCGCGTGATCCATCTCGAGCTCAACCGGATCATGTCGCACCTCTTCTGGCTGGGGACGTCGGCGCTGGACCTCGGCGCGATGTCGATCCTCTGGTACTGCCTGCGCGAGCGCGAGCAGATTCTCGACCTGTTCGAGATGTCCTCCGGCCAGCGGATGCATACGCGCTACATCCAGGTCGGCGGCGTCTTCGAGGACATCCCGCCAGGCTTTGCCGAAAAGCTGCGCCAATTCACCGCCAAGATGCCACAGCGCGTCGAGCAGTACGGCGCGATCCTGAACAAGAACGAGATCGTGCTCAAGCGGCTGTGCAACACCGGCATCGTCGACGAGCAGACGCTGCTTGGACTGGGAGTCACCGGACCGCTGCTACGCGCCACCGGCAACCCCTGGGACCTGCGCAAGGCGGCCCCCTATTCGTCCTACGACCACTTCGACTTCAAGATCCCGGTGGGCTCGATCGGCGACAACTACGACCGCTACCGCGTTCGCCTGGCGGAGATCCTGGAGTCGACGAAGATCATCGACCAGGCGCTCGACGGACTGCCGGAGGGGCCGTACATCACCACCGATCGCAAGATCGCCCTACCGCCCCGTCACGAGCTGGCGACATCGATGGAAGCGCTGATCCATCACTTCAAGCTCGTGACCGAGGGCTTTCGCGTGCCCCCCGGGGAGATCTACTACCCGATCGAGAGCCCGCGCGGTGAGTTGGGCTGCTTCGTGCGCTCGGACGGCTCGGCCAAGCCCGCGCGCGTGCACATGCGCGATCCGTCGTTCGTCAACCTCCAGGCGCTGCGGCCGATGGTGCTCGACGGCTACATCGCCGACCTGATCGCCACGCTGGCGATGCTCGACCCGATCATCGGCGGAGTGGACCGGTGAGCGCCGCAGGAGAGCCAGGGGGCGACGGCCAGGCCGCCGGCAGGATCCGCCGCTTTCAACACGGCTCGCGCGTACCGGGGTGGGATCGCGCGAGCGACCTCTCCAAGGACCCCGCCGAGGTGCCGGACCTCGCGACGACGGCCGTCCCCGACGAGCTGCGGGCGCAGATCGAGGCGGCGATGGCGCGCTACCCCGACAGGCACTCGGCGGTGATCCCCGCGCTGACCGCGGCGCAGCGTCATCACGGGTGGTGCTCGCCCGAGGCGATCGACCAGGTGGCCGCGGTGATGCGGCTGACGCCCGCCTACTGCGTTTCGATCGCGACCTTCTACGACATGCTCTACACGGAGCCGGTGGGCAAGCACGACGTCTACGTCTGCACCAACATCTCGTGCTCGATGCTCGGCGCCGACGCGCTGCTCGAGCGACTGCTCGAGCTGACGGCCGGCGACTCGGACTTCAACGTGCGCGCCTTCGAATGCCTCGGCGCGTGCGACATCGGGCCGATGGCTTCGGTCGACGGAGTCTACGTTGGGCCGCTCGAGCTCGACGACGCGCAACTGCTCACCGAGGACGTCAAGGCGGGCCGTGCCGTGCTCGAGGAAAAGCAGCTCGCCCGCCGTCCCGTGGCCGACGAAGAGGCGCGCGCCTCGTGAAGCTCCTGTTCAAGGGAATCGACGAGCCGGGGCTGAACACGCTCGAGGTCTATCAGCGCCAGGGCGGCTACCAGGCGCTGCGCAAGGCACTCGCGATGCAACGCGGCGAGGTCCTGCACGAGCTCGACCTCTCGGGCCTGCGCGGCCGTGGCGGCGCCGGCTTCCAGATGTCGAAGAAGGCGTCCTTCCTGCCCAAGGGAGCGATGGACAAGTACCTCGTCTGCAACGCCGACGAGTCCGAGCCGGGCACGTTCAAGGACCGCGAGCTGATGCAGAAGAACCCCCACGGGCTGATCGAGGGGATGATCATCGCGGCCTACGTCGCGGGGGTGAACCGCTCGTTCATCTTCATCCGCGGCGAGTACGAGCTGCAGGCCGACATCCTCGACGCGGCCGTCGAGGAAGCGCGCGCCGCCGGCTACCTGGGCGACGCCATCCTCGGCTCCGACCACGACCTCACGATGGTCGTGCACCGCGGCGCCGGGGCCTACATCTGCGGCGAGGAGACCGCGCTGCTGGACTCGCTCGAAGGCAAGCGCGGCAACCCACGGCTGAAGCCACCGTTCCCCGCCAACCAGGGCCTCTACCAGGGCCCGACGCTGGTCAACAACGTCGAGACGCTGGCGACCGTCCCGCACATCGTCAGCATGGGCGGCGCCGAGTACGCGAAGCTCGGCACGGAGGCCTCCACGGGGACGAAGATCGTTTCGGTCTCGGGCTGCGTCCAGCGGCCCGGCAACTACGAGATCGAGCTCGGCGTCCCGGCGCGCGAGATCATCTGCGGCCTTGCCGGCGGCCCGCCCGAGGGGCGAGCGATCAAGGCATGGTTCCCCGGGGGCTCGTCGTCACCGGTGCTGACGGCTGACGACCTCGACCTCGCCTACGACTTCGAGACGATGGCCAAGGCGGGCTCGATGCTCGGGTCCGGCTCGGTGATCGTGGTCGACGATTCGATCTCGATCGTCGACGTAGCGCTGAAGACCGCGAAGTTCTATCGCCACGAGTCCTGCGGCAAGTGCACGCCGTGCCGCGAGGGCACCAATTGGACCGTGAAGATGCTCGAGCGCATCGATGCGGGCGATGCGACGCCGATGGACCTCGAGCTCATGGCCTCGGTCCAGGAGCAGATCATCGGCAACTGCCTGTGCGTGCTCGGCGACTCGATGGCGATGCCGATCGGCTCGATGGTGAAGAAGTTCCGCGGCGAGTTCGAGGCGCACATCGAGGCCGCCCGCGCGGTGCACGTCTGATGCCGCGGCCCGAGCAGCACATGGTCACGCTGACGATCGACGGACGCGAGGTCTCGGCGCCCGAGGGAACGATGCTCGTCGACGGCGCCAAGCGCGGCGACGTCGAGATTCCCGTGTTCTGTTACGAGCCCAAGCTGGGGCAGCCCGTCGGCGCCTGCCGGATGTGCCTGGTGGAGGTCGAGGGGATCCCGAAACTTCAGACGGGCTGCTCGACGCCGATCAAGGACGGCATGGTCGTGCACACGCAGACCCAGCGGGTGCGGGAGGCGCAGCAGTCGGTGGTCGAGTTCCTGCTGATCAACCATCCGCTCGACTGCCCGGTGTGCGACAAGGGGGGCGAGTGCCCGCTGCAGGACATCACCTTCGGCTGGGGCGCCGGCAGATCGCGCTTCATCGAGCCCAAGCGCCATTTCCGCAAGCCGCTCGAGCTGTCGCCGACGATCGCGATCGACCGCGAGCGCTGCATCCTCTGCTACCGCTGCGTGCGCTTCTCCCAGGAGATCTCCGAGGACTACCAGCTGGTGCTGCACGAGCGCGCCGACCACTCCTATGTCGGCACGTTCGATGGTCACCCCTACGTCGCTCCTTTCTCAGGCAACATCATCGAGCTGTGCCCGGTGGGCGCGCTCACTTCGTCGACCTACCGCTTTCGCGCGCGGCCGTGGGACATCGAGCAGGCCGGCTCGGTCTGCCTGCTCTGCCCGGCGCAGTGCAACGTCTCCTTCACGGTGCGCGACGAGCTGGTTCAGCGCGTGCTCGCCCGTGACAACGAGGAGGTCGACGACGGCTGGCTGTGCGACAAGGGTCGCTTCGCCTACCAGGCGATCCACGTCGACGAGCGGATCACCGAGCCGCTGGTGCGCGACGGCGACGCGTTGCGCCCGGCCTCGTGGGAGCGCGCGCTCGAGCTGGCGACCGATGCGCTGAACAAGGCGCGTGGCGGCAAGGCCGCCGCGCTCGCCGGCGGTCAGACGACCAATGAGGAGGCCTTTGCGCTCCAGCGGCTGATGCGCGAGGGGCTCGCCTGCCCCGACATCGACTCGCGTGCCGGCGGCCGGCTCGAGCTCGAGCTCGAGCGGGCGCTCGCCGCGCCGTCGCTACAGACGACCGTCGCGGACCTCGAGTTCGCCCACGCCGTGCTGGTGCTCGACTGCGAGCCCGTCGACGACGCCCCGATCATCGACCTGCGCATCCGCAAGGGAGTCCGCCGCCACGGCACCAAGCTCGCGATCGCCAGCAGCCGTCCGTCGGCGCTCGACGCCGGCGCGCACGCCGTGCTGCGCTTCGCTCCGGGCGCCGCCGAGGCCGCCGTACGCGCGATCACGGCTGCGCTGTCCGGCGAGGGAGATTTGAACGGGCTCGCCGCCGCCGCGGGCGCAGACCCCGAGTCCGTGCGCGCGACAGCCAAGCTGCTGACCGATGCCGGCTCAGAGCTGGCGATCGTCTGGGGCGAGCGGCTCGCTTCGGGTGCGCGCGCGGGACAGGCGGGGCGGGCGTTGCTCAACCTCGCCGCGCGCCTCGGGCTGTCGGATGTCGAGCACGCCGGGCTGCTCGAGCTGCCCGCCTCGAGCAATGGGCGGGGCCTGAGAGAGGCGGGCTTCCTGCCCACTGCGGGCCCCGGCTACAGCGAGCCGGGGGCGAGCGGCCGGGACGCTCCCGCGATCGCCGCGGCGCTCGCCGACGGAGAGCTGAGCACGCTCTACCTGCTGCACTGCGACCCGCTGCGAACCCACCCGGATCGCGGCCTGTGGGAGCGCGCTTTGGCCAAGGCTGGTGCGGTCATCGCGCACGAGTCGAGCCTCTCAGCGACCGTCGCCGAGCACGCGACCGTCGTCTTCCCGGCCGAGTCCTACGCCGAGAAGGAAGGCACCGTCGTGCACCCCGACGGGCGCCTGCAGCGGCTGCGGTCGGCGATCGCGCGCCCGGGCGAGGTGAGCTCCGAGCTGCAAGTCCTTGCCGAGCTGGCAAGCCGGCTGGGCGACATCGAGCTGCCCACGGGTGCGCCGGCGACCGCCGAGCTCGTCGGCGCGGTCCCCTTCTACGCCGGGATCACGCTCGAGGAGATCGGCGGCCGCGGCGTGCGCTGGTGGCAGCGTGACGCCGCGGCCGCCGACGCGCTCGCCGAGGCGCCGCTCGGTCCGTTCGAGCTCGACAACCCGCCGGCGGCCGCGCAGCTCGCCGATGGAGAGCTGCGCCTGGGGACGTACCGATCGCTGTGGGCGTCGTCGGAGGTCGAGCTTTCGCCGGCGCTGGCCTTTCTGGGGGCGAAGCAGCACGTCGAGCTCAATCCGGACGACGCTGACCGGCTCGGGCTGGTCGACGGCGAGGCCGTGCGCGCGGTCGTCAACGGCTCGAGCGTCGCCGCGCGCGTCGCCCTCCGTGCCGCCGTGCCGGCGGGGACCGCGTTCCTCGCGGAGGGAACCGCCGCCGACTCGGCGAACGCGCTGCTCAACGGGGCGCCGCGCAGCGTTCGCCTGGAGCGGGCGCCGCGATGAACGTGCTCGCCACGGTCGGCTTCTACGAGCCCTGGTGGGTGCAGGTGCTCAAGGGGCTGATCGTGTTCGCGCTCGGGCTCCAACTGGTGCCCGTCGTCGTGATCATCGAGCGCAAGCTGCTCGGCCGCTACCAGCAGCGCTACGGTCCCAACCGGGTCGGGCCATTCGGCCTCGTCCAGCCGCTCGCCGACATCATCAAGCTGCTGGCCAAGGAGCAGTTCCGACCGCGCACCGCCGCGGGCGCGCTGTTCATCGTCGCGCCGGCGATCTCGATCTGCACGGCGGTCGCCGCGTTCGGAATCATCCCCTTCGGCAACAAGGTGGACATCTTCGGCCAGCGCGTCGGGCTCTACGCGCTGGACCTCAGCATCGGCCCGCTGTATGTGTTCGCCTTCGGGGCGGTGGCGTTCTACGGGTTGATGCTCGGCGGTTGGGCGTCGGGATCGAAGTACTCGTTTCTCGGCGCGATGCGCGGCGCCGCCCAGCTGATCTCCTACGAGGTCTCACAGGGGCTCGCGCTGCTCGGTGTCGTATTCACCGCGGGCACGCTGTCACTGACACAGATCGTCGATGCCCAGCAGGGAATGTGGTACGTGGTGCCACAGTTCGTCGGCTTCCTCGTGTTCATGGTCGCGGGATTCGCCGAGACCAACCGGGCGCCGTTCGACCTCGCAGAAGCGGACGCCGAGCTGGTCCAGGGCTACAACACCGAGTACGGCGGCGGGCGCTTCGCCTCTTACTACTTCGCCGAGTACCTCAACGTGCTGGTCGTGTCGGGCATCGCTGTGACCGTGTTCCTCGGCGGCTGGAACCTGCCCTTCGGCCTCGACCCGCCGGCCTGGGTCGACCCGTTCGTAGTGCTGGCGAAGATGTTCGTCTTCGTGATCGGGTTCATCTGGATCCGCGCGACGCTGCCGCGCCTGCGATATGACCAGCTGATGACACTGGGCTGGAAGATCCTGCTGCCGCTGGCGACGCTGAACGCGCTGGTGACCGCGATCGTGGTGGTGGCGGTCAAGTGAGCTGGCGCCCTCCCGAAGCCGAAATCGAGGTCCAGCCGCGACCCTCCTCGAGTGGCAGCGACAGCGCGTATCGCGCCTTCGGCGAGACGCTGCGCGGCCTGAAGACGACGTTCGCGCGGATCCTCGAGGGGCCGACGACGATCCAGTACCCCGAGGAGAAGGTGCCGGTTTATCCGCGCTTCCGCGGTCGCCACAAGCTGCACCGCTTCGAGGACACGGGGCTCGAGAAGTGCGTCGGCTGCTCGCTCTGCGCTGCGGCGTGCCCGGCCGACTGCATCCGCGTGGTGGCCGCCGAGAACACGCCCGACAACCGCGTCTCACCCGGCGAGCGCTACGCCGCCGTCTACGAGATCAACCTCAGCCGCTGCATCTTCTGCGGCTACTGCGAGGTCGCCTGCCCGTTCGACGCGATCACGATGGGCCATGACTACGAGCTCTCCGATACGCACCGCTCCGACCTCATCTTCACCAAGGAGATGCTGCTCGCCGAGCCGATCGAGCGCACCCCCCTGCGAGCCGAGGGCGAATGAGCGCGGTCCTCTTCTTCATCGCAGCGCTCGGCGCGGTGGCGGGCGCGATCGGCGTGGTCACGCTGCGTAACCCGTTCTACTCGGTGCTGGCGCTGGTCTCGCACCTGCTTTCGCTGGCCGCGCTGTTCCTGCTGCTGCGCGCGGAGTTCGTCGCCGCCGCCCAGGTGATCGTCTACGCGGGCGCGGTGATGGTGCTCTACGTCTTCGTC
>DASZZG010000041.1:0-4761 GCA_035543355.1 Solirubrobacteraceae bacterium
GGCGGGGCCGAACGGGTGGCGCTCGAGATCGCGGTCCGGCTTGACGCGACCCGCTTTCGCTCGACGGTCTGCGTCACTCGGATGCCCCACGGACGACAAATAGAAGGTCCAGCCCGCGAGCGCCGCGAGGCTCACGAGCGACTTGCGGCAGAGTCAGGCGTGCGCGTCCTTGCCCTGGGTCGAAGGACGACGCGGCAACTCTGGACCTGGTTGCCGTTGGTGTCGATGCTGCTACGCGAGCGTCCCGCGGTGATCCACGGGCACATGTTTGGGTCAAATGTCTGGGCCGTCGTGATCGGCCGTCTGACAGGCGTTCGATGTGTAGTGGTTCACGACCACAACGCATGCGATACACCAAGTCACGATGATGACCTGGCCGCGCGGGCGGGACGCGCGCTCAGGCGCTGGGTGTTGCGAAATCTGATTGCTCGCTGGAGTTCCGCGGTGATTGCCGTTTCCCACGCGGTGCGACAACAGCTCGTCGCAGAACACGGCTTCGACGCCAACAGGATCACGACGATCTGCAATGGCATTGCGACGGTAGGCGATGCAGACGGCTCACGCGTTCGGCGCGAGCTCGGCATCGATGCCACCGATCCGATCGTCGCGCTGGTGGCGATGCTGCGTTCCGAGAAGGCGATCGGCGTGCTCGTCGAGGCATCGGCACTGCTGGTGGCGGAGTTTCCGGCGCTCAAGGTGCTCGTCGCCGGAGACGGCCCCGAACGCGTGCGGCTCGAGCGCATGATCGCGGAGCTCGGTATTGGCGATACCGTGGTCCTGCTGGGGATACGCGCTGACGTCCCGCACCTGCTCGACGCGTGCGACGTTGCCGCGATGACGTCTGACACCGAAGGCTCGCCGCTTGCGATCATGGAGTACCTCGAGGCCGGAGTCCCAATAGTGGCCACGCGAGTGGGGGGAGTGCCCGAGCTCGTCGAGCATGGCGCCGAAGGCCTGCTGGTGCCTGCCCGCGACCCGGTGGCTCTTGCGGGCGCTATCGCCGAGCTACTGCGTGATCCGGCAAAGGCCCGGGCCATGGGTGCTAGAGGGAGAATGCGTAGACGCCGCGAGTTCGACATCGACACTACTGTGAGAAGGGTCGAGCAGCTCTACGGCGAGCTGCTGAATCATTCCGCACCCGCGCCGCGGACCACCGCTGACGTGCCCACGATCATTCAGTGACGGCCTAGTGCGCGCTGGCTCGGGAGCGGCGGCGCAAGTGTCGCGGCTAGCGGTGTAGGACGACGCTGGCTTCGACGGCGCTTCCAGCGTCGCCCGCGTCGTCCCGGGCGACGCTGGTCACTGTCAGCTTCGCGCTGCGCGCGCCGCGCAGGCGGCGCGCGACAGCGCGCCTGAACGGAACGCGGATCGTGCTGGAGCCAGCGGCATCGAGGTCGGCGGTCGCGCTGCCGGCGAGGCTAGTATGCCTGCCCCGCCGGCGGCCGCTCTGAGCCGTCGAACGCGTGAGGCGCAATTCGATCGCGACGCCGCAGCGTCGTGAGCAGCGCACCGTCACGGCAAGACCGTGCTTGAGGGCGTCGGCGATGCGCTGGCGAGCGATCGTCAGTCCAATGAGCGCCGCCTGCGGCTGGTCGCCCGGTGGCGTGACGCTCCCGGCCGAGGGCGTGGTGGGGGGAGGCGCCGGCCCTTGCGGGACGAAGTGGCAGTTCCCGGAGCCGGCGTCGAAGAACGAGCCGCTCGAGTTGCGGAACGTCCAGGCGTAGCCGCCATGCTGCAGGGTGAGGAAGAGGACGCCGAACGAGCTCGCGCTCCGCACCTCGGTGTTCGGAAGCGCCTGCCCGAGCGGCAGGAGGTCCTCGCCGCCGGTGCCGACGACGAACTCGCGCAACCCGCGCGCCGTCGGATTGCCCGACGGGTCCTGCGGCGCGTAGCGCTCGTACGCGTGGGTGTGACCGTTGAGAACGACGTCGGCGCCGGCGGCGTACAGCGCGTCCCACAGCGGCTTGACGCCGCTGCTGCTGGTCCCGTTGCCCGAGCTGAACAGCGGGTGGTGCCAGTACGCGAGCGTGCAGGTGCTGGGATGGGCGGCGAGATCGTTCTGCAGCCACTGCACCTCCCCCGGCGGCACGAAGCCCGAAATGCTGGCGGCGCACGAGGCGTCCGTCGTACAGTTCGAGTTCAGCGCGACGATGTGCCAGGAGCCGAGGTCGAACGAGTAGTAGCCCTTGCTGCGGTCCCCGGCCCGCCCGGTCTGCGCTCCGACGCCGTTGAAGTAGTCGAAGTAGCCCTGGGCGTTCGCGGTCACGTACTCGTGGTTTCCCGGGGCGGGGAAGATCGGGGGCGTCAGCATCCCCCAGCTCCTCGCCCAAGAGCCCTGGAACTCGCTAAGTGTTCCGCTGTCGTACTGGTCGTCGCCGAGCGCCGCTATGGCGGTCGGCGCGGCCGCGGCGATCAGGTTTGCCGTCTGCGCCTGATTGCATGCGGTGGCAGTCATCGGAGTACGCGGGGTGCAGGCGATGTCGCCCGCTGCGGCGAGCACGATGTCGGCGCGAGCGGTCGCGGCGACGTCGAGCGCGAAGAGCGCAAGGACGAGCGCGAGTACGGCGAGCACTGCCCGTGCGCTGCGTGGGAAGGACTCCCGCTGCATCACTCGAGGATAGTCAGCGCGCCGGGTCTGGAAGTTAGGAGGTGATCGTCTCGAGCACTTCGCGGGCGATCTGCGCAGCGAGCTCGTCCGCAGCGCGCTCGGCGTCGAGTCGCCGGACGCCGAGACTTCGAGACGCACGGCGGTAGAGCTCAGCTCGCATGCGGGTCTGAGCGAGGCTCCAGTCGGGCTTGCGGGCGTGTGCCGTCTCGGGGGCGGCGTCGAGCAAGAACGCGCAGCGCGGCGCGGGCGCGAGCAGACGGACCAGCGCCTCCTGCAGCGGGAGGCGCCCCTCCGGCGCGTACGCGAAGCGGAGCGCGACGACGGTGTCCAGAACGTAGCGGTCGAAGATCACGATTCGACCGCGGGTGCGAGTGCCGCGCGCGGACCGGCGGTAGGACAAAGCGTTGGCGAGCGTAAGCACAGTCGACCAGAGCGAGACGGCAACCCTGCGCCAGCCCCCGCCGACGAGTACGCCGTCCCCGGTCTGGGAGAGCAGGCGCCGCTCGACGGTCTCGCGATCGGCGTGGGCGAGCGGTCCGACCGGCAGACGGGCAAGTGATCGCTTGGCGGTCCCCGCGAAGCGCCGCAGAGAGGGGCTGTTGCCGATTGGAACCCATACCACCGCGGCTTCGTAGCCGAGCTTCGTGAGCGAGGCCCGCAGCGTTTCTGCCTGGGTGCTCTTGCCCACCCCGTCGAGCCCCGATAGTGCAACCACCGCGCCTCGTCGCGGCCGGCGAAGGTACCGCGGAGGCCAGCCGGCCCGCGCAGGGCGGGCGCACCTCGCCTGCAGCCGTCGCAAGCGCGTCTCCACGCTCCAGTCGCGCGCCCGCGTCCGGGCTTGCACCCAAGCGTCGGGCGCGCGCGCGAGCGCGTCTTGAACGCGCCGGCGGTGCTTGGGCTCCACGAGGCCGGGTGTGCGCGGCAGCTTGCGAGCGAGGATCAACAGCTCGTGCGCGGGCGCCGGCACGCACAGGTGAGCGTGTCCGTCCAGCGAGCGCGCCTGTGCGAAAACCGCTTCAGCCTCGTGATCGGGAAGGCCCCAATCCGCCGGCGTCATCAATTCGACGATCTGGGGGCCGTCTTGCTTGAAGCGCACCCAACCGGGCTGCATCGATTCGAAGCCGCACGCCCGCAAAGCCGCCGCGATCGCCGCACGGTCAACCTCGCGCACAAGCAGGTCGTAGTCGCGGCCTGCAGGTGGAAGCGAACCCACGACCAGCACGCGGTTCGACGCAGCCGCGTTAATTATGGTCGCGACATCCACAGCCGGTCGAGAAGCGTATAAGGCGGCTGGCAAGCCTGCAATCCCTCGCGAGCCGTCACACTGAATCAGTCTAAGATGACCAAAGTTGCGGTTACCGGCGAACGGAGCGCCTGGTCGGCAAAAATGCGTGTGCTTGTGACGGGGGGCGACCAGACCGGTCCGCTTGCAGCGGTGAGAGCACTGCGCGCCGCGGGGTATGAGCCATGGGTAGCGGCGTCGGGGCCGGAGGCGTACGCCGCGCGCTCCCGGGCCGCGGCCGGCGTGATCCCGGTGCCCGAATCCGGAGCCGAGCCCGAACGTTTCGTAGAGGGCCTGCACACTGCAGCTGAGGAGCTCGGAATCAGCGTGTTGCTCGGCGGGACCGAACGCGATCTGGTCGCTATCGCGCGCGGCCGGAACCGGCTGGGAGCACTGGCGACGGGGACTCCGGAGCTCGACTCCGTGCTCCGGATCACGAGCAAGAAGATCGTCAATGAGCTTGCCGTCCAGATAGGCCTGAAGGTCCCGTCAACGATCGAAGTCGACCGCGGCAGGCTGAACGCGGGCAACGGCATCGCTCTGCCGGTGTTTCTCAAGCCGCTGCGCTCCGAGCTCGATACGTCGGAGGGCGGCCTCATACACGCCGAAACCCAACTGATCAACACTCAGCACGAGTTGCGCCAGGTCGCACAAACGCTGCGTGGCGAGCGCTGGCTCCTTCAGGAGTACGTGCAGGGACGTCTCGGCGCTATCTGTGGCGTGGCCTGGAACGGCGCCATTGTGTGCGCGGTCCATCAGCGAGCCGAGCGAATCTGGCCGGCAGATGTCGGAGTGAGCGCGTACGCGCGGACCGTGCCTCCAGATCCAGTACTGCAGGACGCCGTCGCGCGCCTGGTCAGCGCGCTCGGCT
>DASZZG010000042.1:0-3645 GCA_035543355.1 Solirubrobacteraceae bacterium
GAACGGTACCAGTCCAACCGCCTGTCTCGACCAGGGTCAGGCGAGCTCGTCGAGCCTCGCGGCGAGGGCGAAGTCCGCGGCGGTGAGGCCCCCGGCGGAGTGATTTGTGAGCGTCAGGCGAACCCGGTTCCAGGAGTGCACGAAGATGTCAGGGTGGTGGTTGGCCGCTTCGGCCGCGTCGGCGACGCGGTTGGCGAACGCCATCGCGCCCGCGAAGTCGTCGAATTTGAGCTCGCGCACGATCTCGTCGCGCTCGCGCGTCCATTGGCTGCGCTCGAGCTGGTCCGCTATCGCCTGGTCTGAGAGGAGCTCTGCCATATTCCCGCCTGATGCGCGTCGTTTCGCTGGTGCCTTCGGCCACCGAGCTGCTGTTCGCCCTCGGGCTCGAGGACGAGGTTATCGCTGTCACGCACGAATGCGACTGGCCCGCACGCGCGACCGAGCTGCCCCAGCTCACGCGCTCGGTGATTGCCGACGGCCTGCCCCCGCATGAGATCGACGCCGCGGTGCGTGAACGCCTGGACAACGACGAGGCGATCTACGAGCTCGATGACGAGCTGCTTGAGGAGCTCGAGCCTGACCTGATCGTCACGCAGGCGCTGTGCACGGTCTGCGCCGTCTCCTACGACGACGTGCGCGCGCTCGCGGAGCGCATCGCATCCAGGCCGCGCGTCATCTCGCTCGATCCGCGCACGCTTGGAGAGGTGCTCGGCGACGTCCGCACGCTCGCGCAGGCGACGGATCGCCACGAGGCGGGTGTCGCTCTTGTTGCGGACGCCGCTCGTCGCACCGACGCCGTGCGACTTGCCGTGCGCGGCGCCGAGCGCGTGCGCGTCGCCGCCCTGGAATGGCTGGACCCACCGTTCGTCGCCGGTCACTGGACCCCGCAGCTGATCGAGTACGCGGGCGGCGAGGACGTGCTCGGCCTGCCGGGCGAGCCGTCGCAGGAGCACAGCTGGGAGGAGATCGCGGCCGCCGAGCCGGCGCTGGCCGTGGCGATGCCGTGCGGCTACGCGGCCGCGCGAGCCTGGGAGGAGGCGCTCGATTTTCGCGAGCGACTGGCGGACCTGGGCGTCGATCGCGCCGTGGCCGTGGACGCGGCCGCGTACTTCTCGCGCCCGGGGCCGCGGCTGATCGATGGCCTCGAGCTGCTGGCCCACGTTCTGCACCCCGAGCTCGTGCCGGTGACGCCGAGCGATGCGCTCGAGGTGCCGCTGCAGGTCGGCGCATAGACTGCACGCGCGATGGGCGGCAAGCCGCGGCCGACGGTTGTATTCGTCCATTCCTCGAGCGGCCGCTACGGTGCCGACCGCCAGCTCTACTCGCTCGCGACGGGCTTGCGACGTTTCCGCGCGATCGTCGTGCTTCCCGGGGAGGGCGAGCTGGCGGAGGACCTGCGTGCCGCCGGCGTGGAGGTCCGTACGCGCCGGCTTGCGGTGCTACGCCGGGCGCTGCTGTCGCCGAGCGGCCTCGCGCGCATCGTCGCCGCGGCGACGGCGGACGCCGCCGCGCTCTCGCGCCTCGCGCGCCGCGAGCGTGCTGCGCTGATCCATTCGAACACGTCCGTGACCTTGGGCGGCGCGGCGGCAGCGCGATTCGCGCGCCTGCCGCACGTCTGGCACGTGCGCGAGATCTACGCCGAGCACAGGCGTGCCTGGCCCGCCTACCGGCGGCTGCTGCTGTCAGCCGACGCGTTGCCGTGCGTCTCCGCCGCTACCCTCGCACAGTTCGAGGGCGACCGGCGCGCCCGCCTGCTCCACGACGGCCTACCCACCCCGAGCGCCGGGCGACAGACACGTGAGCGCGCGCGCCGCGAGCTGGGGCTGCCCGACGATCGCTTCGTCTGCGCAATTGTCGGGCGCATCTCGCCCTGGAAGGGTCAGGACCTGCTGGCCCGCGCGCTCGCCGAGCCGGCGATGCGCGAGCTTCAGACGATCGGCCTCGTGGCCGGCGACGCCTGGCCCGGCGAAGAGCACCGCGAGCGTGCGCTGCTCGAGCTCGCCGGTCGCCTTGGCGTCGGCGACCGGCTGCGTCTGCTCGGCTTCCGCGGCGATCTCGACACCGTCTTCGGAGCGGCCGACGTCGTGGTCGTCCCATCGACCCAGCCGGACCCCCTGCCCAATGCCGCGCTCGAGGCGGCCGCCGCCGGCTGCTGCGTCGTCGCCGCCGACCATGGTGGGCTGCCGGAGATCATCAGCGACGGCGAGACCGGCCGTCTGGTCGCGCCCGGGAGCAGCGGGGCGCTGGCGTCCGCGCTCGCGCAGCTCGCCGCCGATCCCGCGCTGCGCGCGCGCCTCGGCGAGGCCGCCGCGCGCGATGTCACAGCGCGCTTCTCGGTCTCCGCGCTGATCGACGGCGTCGAGGCGCTGTACGGCGAGCTACGTGACCGCCGACCGCCTGAGGCCGCCGGCAGCCGTTAGGCGACCAAGCTCGACGATGCAACGATCGACGCCGCCACGGCGACCGCCGAGATCCCCAGGCAGGCCAGCAACGGGATCGCCGGCGAACTCAAGCGATCACCGACGTCGACCAGCACATAGCCGGCGGCGGCGCCACCGATCAAACCGCCGATGTGGCCTCCGATCGAGATCCCGGAGAGGACGAAGGAGAGCGCGAGGTTGATCAGGATCAACGCGCCGAGGCCTGACTGCATCGGATCGAAGCCGCGCGCGCGCATCGCCACGAAGGCGCCGCCGAAAAGCCCGAAGATCGCCCCCGAGGCGCCAATCGTCAGCGAATGGGGCGTCACCAGCAGGGCCCCGAACGCACCGGTCAGAAGCGCGGTGAAGTAGATCGCGAGGAACCTGATGCGCCCGATCGAGGGCTCGAGCATTCGGCCCATGAAATAGAGGATGTACATGTTGAAGCCGATGTGGAGCAGGCTCGCGTGCATGAACCCGCTCGTGATCAGGCGCCAGTACTCCTGGCCGTGCTTGATCTTGTCGGCGTCGAGCGCGAGGTTGTTGAGCAGCTTCCCGTGCACTCCGCCGGCGAGCCCTCCCCCACCCACCGATGCGGCGATGAACACGATCACGTTGATCGCGATCAGCACGTAGGTCACCGTCGGGTCACGCTGCAACGACGAGGCGGTGCGCACCTGAGTGCGCTGCTTGGCGCACTCCGGGCAGCGCATACCGACCGAGATCGGCGTCATGCAGTCGGTGCAGATCGCGCGCCCGCAGTTCGAGCACGAGACGCCCGTTTCCCGATTGGGGTGGCGGTAGCAGGTGGCCATCGGGTCGCCGGACGCTAGCAAGCGCGATCTCCAGCTTCGGCGTCCCGGGCTTCGGAGGCTCGGCCCGCTACGGAGCCCCATAGCCCGCTACAAGTTCGAAACGATCACCGGCGCTTGGGTCGGCGCGCGACTGCCGCCCTTGGGCTCGGAGGTCACGAGGATCTGGTGCACACCCTCCATCGTGCCGGGAATCGTCACAGTCCCCGAGCCCAGGACGAACAGCGCCTTCGTCGGCTCCAGCGGCTTTCCGGGTCGCTGGAGCCAGATCTGATAGACGCGATCGCCACGCGGGCGCGGCAGGTTTTCAACGATCAGCGAGGCGGTGTGCCCGGACACGCGCACGCCGGCGGTCGCCCCGGTCAGCGAGAGCGGCGACTCGACCCGCGCGGCGATGACACGCTCCGAGCGCC
>DASZZG010000043.1:0-4136 GCA_035543355.1 Solirubrobacteraceae bacterium
GCGCCGCATGCGCGGTGCTCTACGGCGCTCTGACCACGCGTTCGCTGCTTGCCCTGTCGCCCGGCAACGAGCGGATGCAGTCGATCTCGAGCGCCGTCCAAGAGGGCGCACGGGCCTACCTCAACCGCCAGTACTTGCTGATCGGCATCGTCGGGGTGGTGCTGTTCGTGGCGCTGATCCCGCTGCAGAACATTCGTGTCGCGATCGGCTTCGCGATCGGCGGCGTTTCGTCGGCGGCGGCCGGCTACATCGGCATGAACGTCTCGGTGCGCGCGAACGCCCGCGTCGCGGAGGCGGCGCGCGGCGGCATCTCGCCCGCGCTGACGGCGGCGTTTCGCGGTGGCGCGATCACCGGCCTGCTCGTGGTCGGCCTCGCGCTGATCGGCGTGGCGGCCTACTACGGCATCCTCACATCGGGGTTCTCGAAGTCTCCCAAGGACTCCGTGGACGCGCTCATCGGTCTCGGCTTCGGCGGCTCGCTGATCTCGGTCTTCGCGCGGCTTGGCGGCGGCATCTTCACCAAGGGCGCCGACGTGGGAGCAGACCTCGTCGGCAAGATCGAGGCCGGCATTCCCGAGGACGACCCCCGCAATCCCGCCGTGATCGCCGACAACGTGGGCGACAACGTCGGCGACTGCGCCGGCATGGCGGCCGACCTGTTCGAGACTTACGCCGTCACCGCGGTCGCGGTGATGCTGCTAGGGGTGCTGACCTTCGACCAGCAGACGTCGGTGGCGCTCTATCCGCTGGTGCTCGGTGGCGTGTCGATCGTCGCGTCGATCATCGGGACCTTCGCCGTCCGCACCCGCACGGGCAACGTCGAGCGAGCGCTCTACCAGGGACTGATCGTCTCGGGCGCGATCGCCGCTGTTGCGTTCTACCCCGTGACACATTGGCTGATGAGCAACCTCAACAAGCCCGACGGCTCGCCCGGACCTGCCGATTGGAAGCTCTATCTCTGCTCGCTGATCGGCATCGGCGTGACCGCGCTGCTATTCGTGATCACCGACTATTACACCTCGACCCGCTTTTCACCTGTGCGTAAGACGGCGGCCGCCTCCGAGACCGGGCACGCGACCAACATCATCCAGGGGCTCGCATCGGGCCTGCAGTCGACCGCTTTTCCCGCGCTCGTGCTGGTGGCTGGCGTGCTGGGGGCTGACGGGCTCGCGGGGATCTACGGCATCGGCGTCGCCGTGATGGCTCAGCTTTCGCTGACGGGCCTGATCGTCGCGCTCGACGCATTCGGGCCGATCACCGACAACGCCGGCGGCATCGCCGAGATGGCGGACCTGCCGGAGGACGTGCGCAACAACACCGACCGGCTCGACGCGGTGGGCAACACGACCAAGGCCGTCACCAAGGGTTACGCGATCGGTTCGGCCGCGCTCGCGGCGCTCGTCCTGTTCGCCGCCTTCCGCCAGGAGCTGACGGCCAAGGCGCACAAGGCGTTCGACTTCACGGTGTCGGACCCGGCGGTCCTGGCGGGCCTGCTCGTCGGCGGCATGATGGTCTACCTGTTCGCGTCGCTGTCGATCGAGGCGGTGGGCCGCGCAGGAGCGGCCGTGGTCGAGGAGGTGCGTCGCCAGTTCCGCGAGAAGCCCGGCATCATGGAGGGCACCGAGCGACCCGAGTACGGGACCTGCGTCGCGATCGTCACGCGCAGCGCTCAGCGGGAGATGATCCTGCCGGCGATGATCCCGATCTTCGTCACGCTGATCGTCGGGCTGCTATCGGCGAAGGCGCTCGGGGGACTGCTGATCGGAGTGATCGTCGTCGGCCTGTTCGTGGCGATCTCGATGACCGCGGGGGGCGGCGCGTGGGACAACGCCAAGAAGCTGATCGAGGACGGGGCCTATGGCGGCAAGGGCTCGGCTGCGCACGCCGCGTCGATCACCGGCGATACGGTCGGAGATCCCTACAAGGACACGGCGGGCCCGGCGATCAACCCGATGATCAAGGTCGCCAACATCGTCGCGATCCTGATCATTCCGCTGATCACCTAAGAGCCCGAACTCCTCGAGGGGACGGGCAACGCGTGCGGCGGCCGGGCCGCCGCACGCGCAGCGCTACTGCATCTTGAAGTCGCTCGGTCCGTTGATCTCGACCTTGCCGCCGCCGAGGATGTGCTCGGTGATGGCGCCCTTGGTCCCGTCGCCCAGAGCGACCGTGCAGTCAAAGCTCTGGCCCTTCTTGTCCTTCACGCCGGATGGGCACTTGACGGAGGTGACCGTCGTCTTGCCCGCATTGGCCACGGCCTTGCGGACGAGGTCCTCTGCCTTCTTGTGATCGATGGTCCCGGTGCAGCCCGACAGGCTGAGCGCGGCGACGACTGGAAGTGTGAGGAGCAGGGTTCTTTTCATGGCGGCGGACCCTAACCCCGCACTTGCTCCTACGTCAAGGGCCGCCGCCTAGACTGCCGCCGTGGCCCGCCTCCATGAACATGGACTGCGCCGCTCGGTCGGCACCGCTGGGCTCTTCGCCACGGCCTACGGCAACGTCGGCTCGTCGATCTATTACGCGCTCGGGCTCGTCGCCGTTTACGCGCTAGGCCTGACGCCGCTCGTCTTCATGCTCGCGGGTGGACTGTTCGCCCTGACGGCGAAGACCTACGCGGAGGGCGCGTCGATGTTCCCCGAGGCGGGGGGATCGTCGTCGTTCGCTCGTCACGCCTTCAACGAGCTCGCGTCGTTCTTCGCCGGTTGGGCGCTGACGCTCGACTACATCATCACGATCGCGATCTCGGCGTTCTTCGTGCCGCACTACCTGGGGGCGTTCTTTCCGGCGCTGACGCACAACCCGGGCGACATCATCGGCGGGATAGTGGTGATCGTCCTGCTCGCCGGGCTCAACGTCCGCGGCCTCGGGGAGTCGGCGAAGTTGAACATCGCGCTCGCGGTCGCCGACCTTGCGACCCAGGTGCTGCTCGTGGCCGTCGGCGCCATCTTGGTGCTCGATCCCTCGCTGCTGGTCAACCAGATTCACCTCGGCACCGCGCCGACGTGGTCTCACCTGATCTTTGCGCTGTCGGTGGCGATGGTCGCCTACACGGGCATCGAGACCGTCTCGAACATGGCCGAGGAGGCGCGCGATCCCGGCAAGGACGTGCCCAAGGCCGTGAACCTGGTGCTGATCGCGGTGCTCGGCGTCTACGCCGGAATAAGCGTCGTCGCCCTGTCGGCGCTGCCCGTGCACAACGGCGTCACCCTGCTCGGCACGACGTTCCAGGCCGACCCGGTGCTGGGGATCGTCTCGCATCTCGGGATCCACGGCACGCTGCTGACCGTGGCGCGCTACTACGTCGGCATCCTCGCCGCGACGATCCTCTTCATCGCGACGAACGCCGGCCTGATCGGCATCTCGCGGCTGTCCTGGTCGCTCGCCGAGCACCGCCAGCTGCCCGGTGTCTTCTCCAAGCTCCACGCCCGCTTTCGTACGCCCTGGTTCACGATCTGCTTCTTCTCCGTGCTCGCGGCGATCCTGCTGATCCCGGGACAGACCACGCTGCTCGGCAACCTGTACTCGTTCGGGGCGATGCTGTCGTTCACGACCGCGCATGTCGCGGTGGTTGCGCTGCGCTTCACGCATCCCGACATCGAGCGTCCGTATCGCGCTCCCTGGAACGTCTCCATCCGAGGCAGATCCGTCTCGCTCGTCCCGGTCCTCGGTGCGCTCGGGACGTTCGCCGCCTGGATCTCCGTCGTCGCGCTGCACACCGAGGCGCGCACCGTAGGCATCCCGTGGATGATTCTCGGCCTCGTCGGCTATGTGGTCTACCGGCGGCGATCCGGGCTTGATCTGACCTCGGAGTCTCGAATTCCGCGAGACCAGGCTCCACCGGACTTCCATGCGCTCGAATTCGGCTCGGCCTTGGTGCCGATCTTCGGTACCGACGTCAGCGGTGAGACGCTGCGCGCCGCCGGAAAGCTCGTCGGCGAGGACGCGACGATCGACGCGGTCTACGTGATCGAGGTGCCGGCGCAGCTCTCGCTCGACGCCGGCATGGAGGACGAGGAGGCGCTCGGCCGCACCGTGCTGGAGAGCGCGCGAATAATCGGCCGCCGATCGGGGCTCAAGGTTCGCACGAGCCTGATCCGCACGCGACGGGCGGGCGCGGCGCTCGTCGAGGAGGCCGG
>DASZZG010000044.1:0-3293 GCA_035543355.1 Solirubrobacteraceae bacterium
CGGGGTCATTTGTCGAGTCGAGGGCCATGAGCTGACGGACGATAACGGCTGCCACAGACCGTCCGGACGGGTCGATGTCCCGCCTGCGAGTCAGGTCTGACCGGCGGGAACCTCGCCAAAGTTGTTGCGCCCGCTGGGATGCGCGGCGAAGAAGGCGCGTGCGGCCTCGTAGCCCGAGCGGTAGAGGAACTCCTGGTCGGCGCGCGACAGCGCGAAGCTGAGCGTCGGCACAGACCCGGTGGGAATCGAGACCGTCCGGTCTCCGAACGCCAGCAGCTCGTGGCGATCGAACGCGTTCATCGCCGTGTCGAGCACTGCCCCCGCCATGTCCACGGGCCAGTCGAGGCCGGCGATCTCGCGCGACGCCGGGCGCTCGGCTCCCTCGCCGGAGTGCAGGCGAAACCCCCATGTCGGGTGCCTTGGCGCGGCTCGGTCGAAGAGGAAGACAGGGAAAGCGCTTGCGACGCCACCGTCGACGAGTACGCCGTCACGCTTGGTGGCGCGGTCGCGCAGTTTGACCGGCGGGAAGAAGAACGGATAGCCGGCGCTGATCCGCACGGCGTCGGCGATCGGGAACTCGGCCGGCTCCAGTGGCCGTCCGCTGTCGTCCTCGTACATCCCCACGTCGTCGGGGAAGACCACGATGCGCGAGTGCGCGAGGTCGCAGCCGACCACTTGAAGTCGGCCCTCGATCTCGCCGAACGTGGTTGCCGGTCGAGGGGCGTCGCGCAGCAGGCCCTCGATCCACTGGTGCAGGCCGCGCCCGCGGGTCAGGCCGTGGCGCCTGACGTAGTTCCCGATCCGGCCGAACGGACCGCCGTAGTCCGCCAGGCGGCGGTAGTCGGTCGCCTCCAATGCCGCGCGCAGGCCCTTGCCGTCATAGCCCACCGCCAGCGCCATCGCGGCGATCGCGCCGGCGGAGGTGCCGCCCAGGCGAGCCCAGTCCGTGTACCCCGCCTCCTCGGCCGCCGCGACCGCGCCGCCGAAGGCGATCCCCTTCACTCCGCCGCCCGAGAAGACCGCGTCTGCCCGCACCGAGTCAGCGCGCCTCTTCGGGGTGACGGAACGGTGTCCGGCGCGCGCGCGCGTGCAGTCGACGACCAGCGTGATTCACCGCGGCGAGCCTAATAGAGTGTGCGGCGATGCAGCAGCGTGCCACACCCCACTGGCCGACCTACGGCGGGGCGATCGCGGCGCTGGTGCTGATGATCGTCGGCTCGGTCGGCCCCTGGGGTCACGTCAGCGTTTTCGGCTCGAGCTTCACGCTGAACGGGCTCGACCGCGACGGCAGTCTGATCCTCGGCCTCGCCGTGATCGCCGCCGTCTTCCTGCTTGTCCACTGGCTGGCTGGGCTGCCGATCTGGACGACGATCGTCGACCTCGTGATCGGCATCCTGTCGGTGCTCATCCTGATCATCGACACCGCGGACATCGGTCGCCTCAGTAGCACGTCCATCAGTTGGGGAATCGTCGTCGCGCTGGTCGGCGCCGTGTCATTTTCGGCGACGGCGCTGATGCTGACGCTGCAGGCACGGGGGAGACGCGCGATCGCGCCCTCCGTGGCCGTGCTTCCCGGGCTGCAGCAGCCGGGCGCTTACTCGCCTGCCCCTCCAGGCCCAGCCCCGGGCGCTTACGCGCCTGCCCCGCCAGGCCCAGCGCCGGGCGTTGCCCCGCCCGCTGTTGCCGGCCTTCCCCCTTCGGCTCCGGCGCCCCCGGTCGCCGCGCCCACCGTCGTGGCGCCGCAGCCGGCCGCCGCGCCCAGCCCGGCGGCGGCGTCGCCGCCGGCGAACTGGTACCCCGACCCATCGGGTCAGGCCAGGTTGCGCTACTGGGACGGCGCGCGCTGGACCGAGCACACTGCGTGAGCGGCGATCCGCCGATCGAGCGCTTCGCCGATCTGATCGTCGCCTTCGGCGCCAACGTGCAGCCCGGGCAGATCGTCGCCGTCGGCTCCGAGCCGGGCAAGGAGGAGCTCACCCGGGCGATCGCCACGAGCGCCTATCGGCACGGCGCGCGCTTCGTCGACGTCGCCTATTTCGATCCTTACGTCAAGCGGGCGCGCATCCAGCACGCTCCGGAGGAGACGCTCGACTTCGTTCCTTCATGGTATGCCGAGCGGGTCATCGCGCTCGGCCAGCAGCGCTGCGCCCGCATCGGCCTGAGCGGCCCGGTGGCGCCCGGACTGCTCGATGACCTCGATCCTGCGCGCGCCGGGCGCGACCAGCTTCCATTCGTCGCCGAGAGCGCGCGTGTGGTCAACGATCGCACGACGAACTGGACGATCGCGCCCTGCCCGAGCGCCCCGTGGGCGCAGCTCGTACATCCCGAGCTCGACCCGGCCGCGGCGCTCGAGCGCCTGTGGCTCCAGGTCGCGCACGTCTGCCGGCTCGACGAAAGCGATCCCGTCGCGGCGTGGAACGAGCGCATGGACGCGCTCACCGAGGTGGCCGCTCGGCTGACCTCACGGCGCTTCGACGCTGTGCACTTCGACGGAGAAGGGACCGATCTGACCGTCGGCCTGCTTCCGTCGTCTGTCTGGCGGGCCGCTCGTTTCGAGACGGTCGACGGGATCAAGCACATCCCGAATCTGCCCTCGGAGGAGACGTTCTCGGCGCCCGACCCCGAGCGGGTCGACGGGACGGTTCGCGCGACGCGGCCGCTCGACCTGTCGGGCACGATCGTGCGCGATCTGCGAGTGCGCTTCGCGGCCGGCCGCGCGGTCGAGATCGAAGCCTCCGCCGGCGCCGAGGCGCTACGCGCACGCTGCGCGATCGACGACGGGGCGGCACGCCTCGGAGAGGTGGCGCTGGTCGATCGCCACGGCAGGATCGGTCCACTCGACACCGTCTTCTTCGACACGCTGCTCGACGAGAACGCCGCCAGCCACGTCGCGCTCGGCAACGCCTACGCCTTCTGTGTCGACGACGAGCGCGACCAGGCCCGCGCCAATCGCTCGAAGATCCACATCGACTTCATGATCGGTGGCGAGCGTGTGGATGTCACGGGCGTGACGATGTCCGGCGAGCGGATCCCCCTGCTGCGCGGCGGCGATTGGCAGATCTAGGGCTGCGGCTGCGCTGCCATTCGCGCCGCTACCCTTCGGCGCTCGCTAGCGCGACTCGGAGAGGTGCCGGAGCGGCTGAACGGGCGCGACTGGAAATCGCGTGACGGGGGCAACCTCGTCCGAGGGTTCGAATCCCTCCCTCTCCGCTAAGAGGTTGTTTTTCGAACCCGCGTCGGTTGGCGACGTTGGGGAGTGATCGCGGATTTTCGAGCCCGGCGCGTCCGCGGGG
>DASZZG010000045.1:0-1874 GCA_035543355.1 Solirubrobacteraceae bacterium
CCGGTATGACGACGAGGTGATGCTTGCGGCAAAGCTCGCGGTCGCGCGCGCCGTAGGGGCCGCGGCGCGAGCCGTGAATCGCGGTGGCGGGACGAGTCTGCCGGGCAAGCTGCTGATGCGCCTCGAGCCCGACGCGCTCGCGCTGCTGGCGCGCCGGCTGCCGCGCGGCAGCGCAGTGATTTCCGCCACGAACGGCAAGACGACCACGGCGGCGATGATGGCGTCGATCCTCGAGCGCGCTGACGTCGGTGTCGTGCACAACCACGCCGGCGCGAACATGGCCGGCGGGGTGGCCTCGGCGCTGCTCGCAGCGGCACGCCCGCGTGGCGCGATCGACGGCGAGCTGGGGCTGTTCGAGGTCGACGAGTTCTGGCTCGAGCGTGTGGTCGAGGACGTCGACCCGCGCGTGCTCGTGCTGGCGAATCTGTTCCGCGACCAGCTCGATCGCTACGGAGAGCTGGAGACGATCGCCGACCGCTGGGCGCGGCTGGTCGCCGGCCGTCCTGCAGGCGGCGCGCTGATTCTCAACGCCGACGATCCGCTGGTCGCCGACCTCGGGCGTGAGCGCTCTGATACGCGCTATTTCGGTGTGGACGACGACGGCGTCGCGCTGCCCGAGTTGCAGCACGCCGCCGACTCCAAGCACTGCCGCCGCTGCGGGCACGCCTACGCCTACGAGGCCGTGTACCTGGCGCACCTCGGCCGCTACCGGTGCCCCAACTGCGGACAGCGGCGTACCGACCTCGACATCTGCGCCCGCGCGGTCGAGCTGCATGGCGTGCGCGAGTCGCGCTTCGAGCTGCACACAGACGTGGGGTCGGCCAGCGTCACGCTGCCGCTGCCGGGTCTCTACAACATCTACAACGCGCTGGCCGCCGCCGCCGCATGCCTCGAGCTCGGCGTCGGGCTGGACGGCGTGGTCGCGGGGCTCGAGCAGGTCTCGCCCGCCTTCGGCCGTGCGGAGACCGTCGACTTCGAAGGCCGCTCGCTGTCGATCCTGCTGATCAAGAACCCCGCCGGCGCGAACGAGGTGCTGCGAACGCTCGCGCTCGAGCCGCCGCGGCTGGACCTGCTCGCCGTGCTCAACGACAACGTCGCCGACGGACGCGACATCTCGTGGGTGTGGGACGCGGACTTCGAGTTGATCGCAGACCGCGTGGCGCGGGTGACGTGTTCGGGAACGCGCGCCGGCGAGCTTGCGCTCCGACTGCGCTACGCCGGCGTCACGCCGGATCGGCTGACCGTTGTCCCGGCGCTCGCAGACGCGCTCGAGCTTGCGGCCGCCCGTGCCGACGGCCCGCTCTATGCGCTCCCTACCTACACGGCCCTGCTCGAGCTGCGCCAGCTGCTCGCCCGCAGCGGCCACACGGGGCGATACTGGTGTTAGTGGCTGCATCGGGAAAGCCGCCGGAGACGGCGCTCTGGCACGACCTCGAGTGCGGTGGCTACGAGGCCGACCTGCCGCTCTGGCGAGAGCTCGCCGACGCGAGCGACGGCGAGCTGCTCGAGCTCGGCTGTGGCACCGGGCGCGTAGCGCTCGACCTCGCCGGCCGCGGCCATGGCGTCTGGGCACTGGACAGCGAGCGCGTGCTGCTGGCCGCCCTGCGTGAACGCGTGGGCGATCGGCTCGCGCTTCAGACGGTGTGCGCCGACGCGCGCAGCTTCACCCTCGAGCAGCGCTTCGGTCTCTGCGCGATACCGATGCAGACGATCCAGCTACTGGGTGGAGCGACCGGGCGGCGCTCGTGCCTGGCGCGCGTGCGCAGCCATCTGCGGCCTGCGGGCCTGCTCGCGGCCGCCGTCGTCGACCTGTCGGGGCCTTGGGCGCGCGATCCCGAGGCGTTGCCCGCCGCAGACGTCTGCGAGCGCGGCGG
>DASZZG010000046.1:0-4075 GCA_035543355.1 Solirubrobacteraceae bacterium
GGCTCGAAACGCTCGATCGCCGATATCAGGCCGACAAGCCCGTAGGAGATCAGATCGGCCTCGTCGACGTGCGCCGGCAGGCCGGCGAGCATGCGGCCGGCGACGTACTTGACCAGCGGCGAGTAGGCGACGACCAGCCGCTCGCGTGCGCGCGCGTCGCCGGCCGTCTTGTAGCGATGCCAGAGATCCTTTAGCTCGATCGCTTTGACGTTCGTCTGCAGAGCTGACCACTCCCTCTGATGGCCTCGTCCGGGCCCGGCTACTCAGGCGCGGGGATGACTGCGTGCGTAGGCCGACCTCAGGCGAGCTGACTCTACCCGAGTGTAAAGCTGGGTCGTTGAGAGGCTGGAGTGGCCCAGCAGCTCCTGAATCGCTCGCAGGTCGGCGCCGCCGTCGAGCAGGTGCGTGGCGAACGAGTGGCGCAGCCAGTGCGGTGAGACGGCCGCCTGCACGCCGGCGCGCCGGCTCCAGGTTCGCAACCGCCGCCGGACGTCCGACGAAGAAAGGCGGCGGCCGGACTTGGAGAGGAACAGCGCCGGCTCGCCTGGCGCGGCGCCGTTGGCCGCCCAAGGGCCGTTCGACAGCGGGGCCCGGCCGCGCTCGACATATCGCCGCAGGGCCCTCACGGCGTGCTCGCCCACCGGCACCACGCGCGTCTTCGAACCCTTCCCTTCGATGCGCACCTCATCGGAGTCGAAGTCCACCGAGTCGACGTTGAGCGAGACCAGTTCCTCGGCGCGAAGCCCCGACGCGTACGCCAGCTCGAACATCGCCCGGTCGCGTAGATCGAGCGGCCCGGACGTGCCGATGCGGTCGAGCAGCCCGTTGACCTCGCTCGGCTTGAGCGTACGCGGCAACCGCTCCGGACGCTTCGGCGCGCTGGCGAGCTCAGCCGGATTGGCCTCGAGCTGCGAGTGCTCCACCAGCGACGTGAAGAAGGCTCGCAGCGCTGCGAGCTTGCGCGCGGCGGTGGTCGCCTGGACGCCGCGCTCGGTCAGCGCCGCGAGATAGCGACGCAGCAGCTTGTGCGTGACCTCGCCCGGGCGGGCGGTGCGCGGACTGACCCAGGCCACAAACTGCACCAGGTCCGACGCATAGGCTCGGCGGGTGTGGGGCGCCGCGCCGCGGCGGCGCAGGTCGGCATCGAAGGTCACGAGGGCGCTGCGCCAGGCCTCGCTGGGGTGCGACAGCGTGGGTGGGCTCTGCACGCGGGGAGTGGTCATCGGCACGCTGTCTCTTCGCCACCGCGACCGTCACGCCTCTCTGCTGCAGGCCGGCTGGCAGGAGGTCGAGATTGCTGAGATCGGAAGCGGTCTCGCCGGCCGGGCGGCGCGCCAGGCGACGCCCGCTACGCGACGTAGACCGGCGTTCCGACGGAGACGTGCTTGTAGAGGGTGATCACATCGGGGATCGACATCCGGATGCAGCCGTGCGAAGCGGCGCTGCCGAGCGAGCCCACGTCTTCGGTGCCGTGGATGCCGGCGCCGCCGTTGAAGCCCATCCAGCGCGCCTTGATCGGGTCCTTCGGTCCGGGCGGGATCGTCGTGCCCGCAAGCTTTCCAGCCCACGACGAGTTGGGCACGTGCCACGAGGGGTTGACCTCCTTGCCCTGGATCGAGTAGAGCCCGGCGGGCGTCTCGAGCCCCTGCCGGCCGACCGCGATCGGGTACGTGTGGGCCAGCTTGAGGTGGCGGTAGTAGCGCAGCTCGAACGCCTGGCGGCGGATGACGATGTAGCTCGCGAACTTGCGCGCGAGCTGAGCGGTGGTCACCTTCGGCGCCACGCGCCGAGTGAGCACGGTGATCGTGCGATTGCCGCCCGCGTTGGTCAGCAGGCGCCTGATCGCGCCGCGAAGCGGGCGGCGCTCGACGACGATGCCATCGCGTCCACGCACCTTGCGCAGGGTCCTGGCCGACGGCTGAACCGTGGCGTCGCGCGGAGAGCGCGAGATCGTCTTGTCGATGTGGCGCACGAGCTGCTTGACGGCCCGCTTGGAGTAGGAAACCACCGGCTTCAGCCGGATGTTCAGCGAGTCGCCGAAGACCGTGCGTCCGACGCGTGTGAAGATCGATCCCTTGCGGCTGCGCTTGAGAGCCTCGTCTACCGCCGCCGAGACATTCACGGTGACGTGGGCCTGCGCAGGGGTCAGCGTGAAGGACCTCTGGTGATAGCGCGCGATCACCGGCCGGTTGAGCGACACCAGCAGCTGGCGCTGCAGCTTGTTGCGCGCCGCTTGGGCCTGCAGGCCGCCGATGTCGACGCCGCCGACATGGACGCCCTTCGCGATCACGTCATCGCGACTGGAGTCCCAGACATACAGGGCGCCAAGGCCCAAGAGGAGGACCGCCGCAAGGGCGGCCCCGATGGCAAGGGGGCGTTTCCGCATCTTCGATTCGAGTCTAAAGAGGCATTCAGGGCGTAACAGCTGTGCAAGAGATCCTGCCCGCGCTACGTCGAACGCTCGCTCCCGGACGAGTCCGCACGCGCCAGGATGCTGACAATCGAGTCCAAGACCTGGGGCCGGCGGCCGTGCAGTGCCTCGTGTCGGTGCAACGCGACCAGATCTTTGCGCTCCAGCGACGGTAGCAGCCCGACCAGCTCGTCGGCTCCGAGCTCGTCGTATCTGCTCGCCGGGGAGGGCTCGGCGGGCGCCGGCGTGGCGCTCGGGGAATGGCCGAGCGCGGTCAGCGCGCGCTGGAGATCGGCGACCTGTGTAGGCGACGGCCGCCAGCCGCGCTGCTCGCCGTCGGAACCGCGGCGGACGCTCGGGCTCCAGCGCAGGAACTCGTCGACGGCGCGCTCGTAGCGGTAGGGCTCCTGGGCCGACCGCAGTAACGGGCGCACGCGCATCTGTTCGCCGTGCGCGATCACCGCCTCGCGCGTCGTGTAGCGGTACTCGTAGCCCGCGGCCCTGAATTTGCGGTTGTCGAGCGCCCGGCCGAAGCGAAGCTGGTTGAGCACCTCGGTCGGGATGCGCAGTCCGGCCCTGCGCAGCGGCGCTGCCGCGAGGCCCGTTCCCCATGGAGGCAGCACCGGCAGCATCGTCTTTCCCAGCAGGCCGAGCACCTCCGAGAGTGCGAGCACTCCATCCGGCGCGCAGTTGTAGATGCCGTCGAGGTCATGCCGCGCCGCATGTTGGAGGCAGCCGACGATGTCGTCCTCGTGGATGAACTGATAGCGCGGGTCAAAGCCCAGAATGGCCGGCACGAGCGGGAGCGAGAAGAGCTGCGTGTGCGACGTGCGCAGCGTCGGACCCACGCCGTTGCAAAACCGCAGCACCGTGACCGTCACTCCACGTCCGCGCTCGCGTCCCGCGAAGTCGGCGACGGCCTTCTCGGCCTCGACGATGTCGCGCTCGATCGGCGTGGGCGCCGGGTGCGGGCGCTGCATGTCTTCAGTGAAGAAGGCCGGGTCGTCCTGCTCGCAGCCGTAGTAGTGAGCTGACGACTTGAAGATGACCTTGCGCACCGGCGAATCCGAGCCGACGCAGGCAGTGAGGATGTTCATCGTGCCGATCACGTTGTTCTCGTGCGCCCGGCGGGGCGAGGCCATGATCGAGTCGACCACGAGGCGCGTATCGATCACCGTGTCGATCTCGGCGGCCTGCACGATCTTGCGGATCAGCGCGTGCTGGGTGCCCACGCGAACGAATTCGGTGCGCTCGAGCTCGCAGGTGGGATCGCGGGCGTCGACGCCGACGATCGCTTCGATCGCTTCGTCCTGCTCGAGCGCTTGCGCCAGCCGGCCTCCCCAGTAGGTGGAGAGTCCGGTCAGCAGCACCCGCCGCGAGCGCATCACAGCCAAACGCTGGTCCGCTTGGCGATCATCTCGAACAGGTTGCGCTGGATCCGCTCGCGAACCTCCTCGGCGACGTCCTGGACCAGCGTCTTGTCCTGCCAGGGCTCGGCGCCCCAGCCGTCGGTCGGGATCGGCTCGAGAAAGCGGATCCTGAACTTCGCCGGCAGGTAGGCCAACATGCCGAGCGGCCCGAAGTGCGGGAAGGTCGGGGTCAACGGCACGTAGAGCAGCCCCGTCAGCCGGCGCAGGCGCTTGAACTGGGCGAAGACCGGCTGGG